>NZ_JBFAET010000099.1:0-32916 GCF_040642095.1 Streptomyces sp. NPDC020362 | reverse complement strand
GCACGGGGCTTTCCTGCGGCGGGCCGCCACCCAAAAACCCCCCCCCCCGGCCCCCCCCCCACCCGCCCCCCCGCTTCACGCACGCGGATGTCTCAGACGTTGAACCCGAGCGCCCTCAGCTGCTCACGGCCGTCGTCCGTGATCTTGTCCGGTCCCCACGGGGGCATCCAGACCCAGTTGATGCGCAGTTCGCTCACGAGGCCGTCCGTGGCGGACTTGGCCTGGTCCTCGATGACGTCCGTCAGCGGGCAGGCCGCCGAGGTCAGGGTCATGTCGATCGTCGCGATGTTCGCGTCGTCGATGTGGATGCCGTAGATCAGTCCGAGGTTGACGACGTCGATGCCCAGCTCGGGGTCGACGACGTCGTACAGCGCCTCGCGGAGTTCTTCCTCCGAGGCCGGCTTCATCTCAGCGGTCTCGCTCATGCCGTCTTCCTTTCGGCGCCGACGCCACCCAGCGCCTGGGCCGTTGCGTCCTTCCACGCCATCCAGCTCAGGAGGGCGCACTTGACCCGGGCGGGGTACTTGGAGACACCGGCGAACGCGACCGCGTCCTCCAGCACCTCCTCCATCGCGTCGTCCGGCTCGATCCGGCCCTTGGACTGCATCAGCTCCAGGAAGGTCTCCTGGATCTTCTGCGCCTCGGACAGTTCCTTGCCGACGAGGAGTTCGTTCAGAACGGACGCCGAGGCCTGGCTGATGGAGCAGCCCTGGCCCTCGTACGAGACGTCCTCGATCGTCGCTCCGTCGTACTTCACGCGAAGGGTGATCTCGTCGCCGCACGTCGGGTTCACGTGGTGCACCTCGGCGTCGCCATCCCTCAGACCACGCCCGTGCGGGTTCTTGTAGTGGTCCAGGATGACTTCCTGGTACATCGAATCCAGCTTCACGGTCTCAGCTCACGCCTCTCAGCCGAAGAAGTTCCGTACGTGCTCCAGGCCGTCGACCAGAGCGTCGATCTCGCCCGGCGTGGAGTACAGATAGAACGACGCTCGCGTGGTCGCAGGAATTCCGTAGCGCAGGCAGACGGGCCGCGCGCAGTGGTGGCCGACGCGCACCGCGATGCCCTGCTCGTCGAGGACCTGGCCCACGTCGTGCGGGTGGATGTCGCCGAGCGTGAAGGAGATCGCCGCGCCCCGGTCCTCGGCCGTGGCCGGGCCGATGATCTTCAGGTCCGGGACCTCGGCGAGCCTCTTCACCGCGTACTCGGTGAGCGCGTGCTCGTGGGCGAGGATCTTGTCCATGCCGATCGAGTTGAGGTAGTCGATCGCCGCGCCGAGGCCGACCGCCTGGGAGATCGGGGGCGTGCCCGCCTCGAACTTGTGAGGCGCCGGGGCGTACGTCGACGAGTGCATCGACACGGTCTCGATCATCTCGCCGCCGCCGAGGAACGGAGGCAGATCCTCCAGCAGCTCCTGGCGGCCCCAGAGGACGCCGATGCCGGTCGGGCCGCACATCTTGTGGCCGGTGAAGGCCACGAAGTCGGCCTGCAGGGCCTGCACGTCCAGCGGCATGTGGGGGGCTGCCTGGGAGGCGTCGATGCAGACCAGGGCACCGACCTCCTGGGCGCGGCGCACTATCGTCTCGACCGGGTTGACCGTGCCCAGGATGTTCGACACCAGCACGAAGGAGACGATCTTCGTCTTCTCGGTGATGACCTCGTCGATGTTGGACAGGTCCAGGCGGCCGTCGTCGGTGAGGCCGAACCACTTCAGCTTCGCGCCCGTGCGCTGCGAGAGCAGCTGCCACGGCACGATGTTGGAGTGGTGCTCCATCTCCGTGATGACGATCTCGGTCTCGTGGTCCACCCGGTAGGGCTCGTCGGCCCAGCCCAGCATGTTCGCCACGAGGTTGAGCGACTCGGAGGCGTTCTTGGTGAAGATCACCTCGTCGCGGCTCGGCGCGTTGATGAACTCCGCCACCTTGTCACGCGCGCCCTCGTACAGCGCCGTGGCCTCCTCGGCGAGGACGTGCACGCCGCGGTGGACGTTGGCGTTGTGCTGCTCGTAGTACTCGGAGAGCACGTCGAGCACCTGGCGCGGCGTCTGCGAGGTCGCCGCGTTGTCCAGGTACACGAGCTTCTTGCCGTCGTGGAGCACGCGGTCCAGGATCGGGAAGTCCTTGCGGAGCGCCTCGGTGTCGAGGAGGCCCGGCAGCTGTGTCACGCGGATGCGCCACCCTTCGTGTAGGCCTCGTAGCCCTCGTCCTCCAGCTTGTCGGCGAGCTCGGCGCCGCCGGACTCGACGATGCGGCCGCCGGAGAAGACGTGGACGTAGTCGGGCTTGATGTAGCGCAGGATGCGCGTGTAGTGCGTGATCAGCAGGGTTCCGACCTCGCCGGTCTCGCGGACGCGGTTGACGCCCTCGGAGACGATGCGCAGGGCGTCGACGTCCAGACCGGAGTCCGTCTCGTCGAGGATCGCGACCTTCGGCTTGAGCAGCTCGAGCTGGAGGATCTCGTGGCGCTTCTTCTCACCGCCGGAGAAGCCCTCGTTGACGTTGCGCTCGGCGAAGGAGGGGTCCATGTTGAGTTGCTCCATGGCCCCCTTGACCTCCTTCACCCAGGTGCGCAGCTTGGGGGCTTCGCCGCGGACCGCGGTGGCGGAGGTGCGCAGGAAGTTGGAGACCGAGACGCCGGGGACCTCGACCGGGTACTGCATCGCGAGGAAGAGGCCCGCGCGGGCACGCTCGTCGACGGACATCTCCAGGACGTCCTCGCCGTCGAGCAGCACGGAGCCGCTGGTGATCGTGTACTTCGGGTGACCCGCGAGCGAGTAGGCGAGGGTCGACTTGCCGGAGCCGTTGGGGCCCATGATGGCGTGCGTCTCGCCCTGCTTCACGGTGAGGTCGACGCCCTTGAGGATCTCCTTCGTGGCGTTGTCGGCCTCGACGGTGACGTGCAGGTCTCGGATTTCAAGCGTTGCCATGGGTGCCTCAGGACTCCTGGGTGAGGGAGACGAGAACGTCGTCCCCTTCGATCTTTACGGGGTATACGGGGACGGGGCGCGTCGCGGGGAGGCCGGACGGCTTGCCGGTGCGCAGGTCGAAGGCGGAGCCGTGCAGCCAGCACTCGATCTGGCAGTCCTCCACCTCGCCCTCGGAGAGCGAGACGTTCGCGTGCGAGCAGATGTCGTGGATCGCGAACACCTCCCCCTCGGTCTTCACGACCGAGACCGGCGTGCCGTCGAGTTCCACCCGCTTCGGGGTGTCCTCCTCCAGCTCGCTCAGCCCACAGGCGCGCAGGAACGTCGACGAGGCAGTCATGCGACCGACGCCTCCAGCTCCTGTTCGATCTTGGCGATGAGGCGCTCCTCGATGTCCGCGACGCCGATCTGCTGGACCAGCCCGGCGAAGAAGCCACGGACCACGAGGCGGCGGGCCTCGTGCTCCGGGATGCCGCGGGCCATCAGGTAGAAGAGCTGCTCGTCGTCGAAGCGGCCGGTCGCGGAGGCGTGGCCGGCGCCGACGATCTCACCGGTCTCGATCTCCAGGTTCGGCACCGAGTCGACCCGCGCGCCGTCGGTCAGCACGAGGTTGCGGTTCATCTCGTAGGTGTCCGTGCCCTCGGCGCTGGCCTCGATCAGCACGTCACCGATCCACACGGCGTGCGCGTCGTCGCCCTGGAGCGCGCCCTTGTAGACGACGTTCGACTTGCAGTGCGGGGTGTTGTGGGTGACCAGGAGGCGGTGCTCCTGGTGCTGGGCCGCGTCGGTGAAGTACAGGCCGAACAGCTCGGCCTCGCCGCCGGTGCCGGCGTAGGAGACCCGCGGGTGCAGACGGACGAGGTCGCCGCCGAAGGTGACCACGAACGACTTGAAGGTGGCGTCCCGGCCGATCAGCGCGTTGTGCTGGCCGACGTGCACGGCCTTGTCGTCCCAGTCCTGGACGGAGACGACGGTCAGCTTGGCGCCGTCGCCCAGGATGTAGTCGACGTTGGCGGCGAGCACCGCGTCGCCGGTGTGGTCGATGACGACGACGGCCTCGGCGAAGGCGCCCAGCTCGATCACCTGGTGGCCGTAGGCGACGCCGCCCTCGCCGTGCACGGCGATGCGGATCGGCTCGGTGAGCACCGTCTCCTTGGGCACGGTGACGACGCCGGCCTGCTCGAAGGCGGAGTACGCCTGGGCGGCGACGCGATCCACCGGGGTGCCCGCCCTGCCGAGCCGCGCGTCGTCGCGGCCGACGCTCTCCACGGTGACGCCCTCGGGGGCCTCGACGGCGACCTTCACGCCGGCGCCGTTCGCGACGGCGGTGCCGTCGTGCAGACCGCGCAGCCGCTCCAGCGGGGTGAACCGCCACTCCTCCTCGCGGCCGTGCGGGACCGGGAAGTCCGCCACGTCGAAGGACGGGGGCGCGCTCATGCGCGTGGCGACGGTCGACTCGGCGGCCACCGCGATCTGGCCCGCGGTGGTGGAGCCCACGGGGATGTTCTGAGCCTCAGCCATGGCTGTCGTTGTGCTCTCTTCCTGCGTCAAGAAATCTGCGTGCTGCCTGTCGGGGGTACGGTCAGCCGACCGAGCCCTCCATCTGCAGCTCGATCAGCCGGTTGAGCTCAAGGGCGTACTCCATCGGCAGCTCCTTGGCGATCGGCTCGACGAAGCCGCGCACGATCATCGCCATCGCCTCGAACTCGGTCAGACCGCGGCTCATCAGGTAGAAGAGCTGGTCCTCGGAGACCTTGGAGACGGTCGCCTCGTGGCCCATGGACACGTCGTCCTCGCGGACATCGACGTACGGGTACGTGTCGGAGCGGGAGATGGTGTCGACGAGCAGCGCGTCGCACAGCACGTTCGACTTCGAGCCGTGGGCGCCCTCGCCGATCTCGACCAGGCCGCGGTACGAGGTGCGGCCGCCGCCGCGCGCCACCGACTTGGAGACGATGTTGGACGAGGTGTTCGGCGCCATGTGGACCATCTTGGAGCCGGCGTCCTGGTGCTGGCCCTCGCCCGCGAAGGCGATGGAGAGGGTCTCGCCCTTGGCGTGCTCGCCCATCAGGTAGACGGCCGGGTACTTCATCGTCACCTTGGAGCCGATGTTGCCGTCGATCCACTCCATGGTCGCGCCCTCGTAGGCCACGGCGCGCTTGGTGACCAGGTTGTAGACGTTGTTCGACCAGTTCTGGATGGTCGTGTAGCGGCAGCGGGCGTTCTTCTTGACGATGATCTCGACCACGGCGCTGTGCAGCGAGTCCGACTTGTAGATCGGCGCCGTGCAGCCCTCGACGTAGTGCACGTAGGCACCCTCGTCGACGATGATCAGGGTCCGCTCGAACTGGCCCATGTTCTCCGTGTTGATGCGGAAGTAGGCCTGGAGCGGGATCTCCACGTGCACGCCCGGCGGGACGTAGATGAAGGAGCCGCCGGACCACACGGCGGTGTTCAGGGAGGCGAACTTGTTGTCACCGACCGGGATGACCGTGCCGAAGTACTCCTTGAAGAGCTCCGGGTGCTCCTTCAGAGCGGTGTCGGTGTCGAGGAAGATGACGCCCTGCTCCTCCAGGTCCTCACGGATCTGGTGGTAGACGACCTCCGACTCGTACTGGGCGGCGACACCGGCGACGAGGCGCTGCTTCTCGGCCTCCGGGATGCCCAGCTTGTCGTAGGTGTTCTTGATGTCCTCGGGCAGGTCCTCCCAGGACTCCGCCTGCTTCTCCGTGGAGCGCACGAAGTACTTGATGTTGTCGAAGTCGATGCCCGACAGATCCGAGCCCCAGTTCGGCATGGGCTTCTTCTCGAAGAGGCGCAGGCCCTTGAGACGAAGCTTGGTCATCCACTCCGGCTCGGACTTCTTCGCCGAGATGTCCCGGACCACGTCCTCGTTCAGACCACGCTTCGCAGAGGCGCCGGCCTCGTCGGAGTCGGCCCAACCGTATTCGTACTTGCCCAGACCCTCGAGTTCGGGGTGAGCAGTCTCCGTGGGGAGAGTCATGCGGGGTTCCTCCCGGCCGTGCTTGCAGATGCTTGGTGGCTCTGGTGATCGGTCTTCGAAATCTTGGGGATGAACGTCGTGCACACGCCGTCGCCGTGGGCGATGGTCGCAAGTCGCTGGACGTGGGTGCCGAGCAGCTCGGCGAAGATCTCCGTCTCCGCCTCGCACAGCTGCGGGAACTGTTCCGCCACGTGGGCGACCGGGCAGTGGTGCTGGCACAGCTGTTCGCCGACCGGTGCGCTGCGCGCCGTAGCAGCGTACCCGTCCACACTCAGGGCCCTGGCGAGCGCTTCGGCGCGCTGGTCGGGGCCGACGCCCTCGATCGCCTCGCGGTACGCGCCGGCCTGGGCGGCGATCCGGGCGCGGGCGAAGGCGGCGACCGCCTCGGCGCCGCCCCCCTGCTCGGCGATCCAGCGCAGGGCGTCCACGGCGAGCTTGTCGTAGGACTGGTCGAAGGCGTCGCGGCCGCAGTCCGTCAGCGCGAAGACCTTGGCGGGGCGGCCACGGGTCCGGGCGCCGTACACGCGCTGCTCGCGCGCCTCCACCACGTCGTCGGCGACCAGGGCGTCCAGGTGGCGTCGCACGGCGGCCTGGGTCAGGCCCAGCCGGCCGGCCAGCTCGGCGACGGTCGACGGGCCGTGGTCCAGGATGGACCGCGCGACTCGGTTGCGCGTCGAGCGCTCTCCGGTCGCCAGCTCCTCGTGCGGGGTACCCACCGGGGTCTCCCGAGCCTCGCCGACGTTTTTCACAACGCCATTGTTGCGTAATTCCTCGGAGACTGACAAGCCGCGTCCGGATCATCGGACGGTGCCCTGCATCACTTAGGCATACCTAATCTGACCTGCGGAAATGATCTTCTGATCGATCATTCGGCTCGGGTCTCCGGGCTATTTCGGTGGCGTCGGACAGGCCCGTCGGGAAGACTCCCGAATCATGCCCACACCCCCTCCGACCGGCCCTCTTGTCACTCGCGACACGATCGCCGCACAGCTGCGCCTGCTGGGTGTCGAGACCGGCGAAACCCTTCTGGTACACACCTCGCTCAGTTCCCTCGGCTGGGTCAACGGAGGGGCCGTCGCCGTCGTGCAGGGGCTCCTGGACGCCCTCGGCCCGTCCGGCACGCTCGTCGTCCCGACCCAGTCCGCGGACCTGTCCGACCCGGCGGTGTGGAGCAGCCCTCCGGTCCCCGAGGAGTGGTGGGACAGGATCCGCGCCACGATGCCCTGCTACGACCCGCCGACCACCCCCACGCGCGGGGTCGGCGTGCTCCCGGAGACCGTGCGCACCTGGCCGGGCGCCCGGCGCAGCGCCCACCCGCAGACCTCCTTCGCGGCGCTCGGGCCGCGTGCCGCCGAGATCACCGAGAGCCACGCCCCCGACTGCCGGCTGGGCGAGCGCAGCCCGCTCGCCCGGCTGGAGAAGCTGGCCGCCCGGGTCCTGCTGCTGGGCACGGGCTACGAGGCCTGCACCAGCTTCCACCTCGCCGAGTACCGCATACCGTCCCCGCTGGTGCGGGTGGGCCGGCCGGCCCCGGGCGGCGGCTGGGAGACGGTGACCGAGGTGTCGATCACCTCGGACCGCTTCGACGAGCTGGGCCACGACTTCGAACGGGCCCGGCCCGTCGTACGGGGAAAGGTCGGCGCGGCCGACGTACGGCTGTTCCCGGTGGCCGACGCGGTGGCCTACGCCGAGCGGTGGCTGGCCGTGCACCGACCCCGTACGAAGGAATTCCCGCACTCCCCGCCGCTCCCGGCTCCGGTCGAGCAGGGGCACCCCCACGACTGAACGGCAAGCGGTCTCCCTAGACTCTGGGTCCATGCGAAGTGAGCCCGTGGTCCAGGTCCAGGCCCTGGTGAAGCGGTACGGCACGAAGACCGCGGTGGACGGCCTCGACCTGGCGGCCCAGACGGGCGTGACCGCCGTCCTCGGCCCCAACGGGGCGGGGAAGACGACCACGGTCGAGACCTGCGAGGGGTACCGGAAGCCGGATTCCGGCACGGTGCGCGTCCTGGGCCTCGACCCGGTGCGGCAGTCCGCCGAACTGCGTCCCCGTATCGGCGTGATGCTCCAGTCCGGCGGGGTGTACTCGTCCGCCCGGGCGGACGAGATGCTGCGGCACGTCGCCAGGCTGCACGCGCATCCGCTGGACGTGGACGCACTGATCGAACGCCTCGGGCTCGGCTCCTGCGGGCGCACCGGCTACCGGCGGCTGTCCGGCGGCCAGCAGCAGCGGCTGGCGCTCGCCATGGCCGTCGTGGGGCGTCCCGAGCTGGTGTTCCTGGACGAGCCGACCGCGGGTCTCGACCCGCAGGCCCGCCGGGCCACCTGGGACCTGGTCAGGGACCTGCGCGCCGACGGCGTCTCGGTGATCCTCACCACGCACCACATGGAGGAGGCCGAGCAGCTCGCCGACGACGTGGCGATCATCGACGGCGGCCGGGTCATCGCCCAGGGCTCCCCCGAGGTGCTGTGCAAGGGCGGCGCGGAGAACACACTGCGCTTCACCGGCCGCCCCGGCCTCGACGTGGGCTCGCTGCTCAAGGCGCTCCCGGCCGACTGCACGGCCGCCGAGCTGACCCCGGGCAGCTACCGGGTCGTCGGCAAGGTCGACCCGCAGCTGCTGGCCACGGTGACCTCGTGGTGCGCCCAGCACGGGGTGATGCCGGACCGGATCTCGGTGGAGCGGCACACCCTGGAAGACGTTTTCCTCGAGCTGACCGGCAAGGAGCTGCGCTCGTGACGACCGCGACCGGTACGTACGCCCCCAAGCCGGGTGCGGCGCCCCTCCCCCGCATGATCGGGGCCCAGGCGGCGCTGGAGACGAAGATGCTGCTGCGCAACGGCGAGCAGCTGCTGCTCACGGTCGTGATCCCGACCCTGCTGCTGGTGCTCTTCAGCTCCGTGGACATCGTCGACACCGGCAGGGGCAAGGCGGTCGACTTCCTCGCCCCGGGCATTCTGGCCCTGGCCGTGATGTCGACGGCGTTCACCGGGCAGGCCATCGCGACCGGGTTCGAGCGCCGCTACGGCGTGCTGAAGCGGCTCGCCTCCTCTCCGCTTCCCCGCTGGGGCCTGATGACCGCGAAGACGGCGTCCGTGCTGGTCACCGAGGTCCTCCAGGTGATCCTGCTGACGGCGATCGCCTTCGCCCTGGGCTGGTCCCCGCACGGCGACCCGGTCTCCGTGCTGCTCCTGCTGATCCTCGGCACGGCCGCCTTCTCCGGACTCGGCCTGCTGATGGCCGGCACCCTGAAGGCGGAGGCGACCCTGGCCGCCGCAAACCTGGTCTTCCTGCTGCTGCTCGTGGGCGGCGGAGTGATCGTGCCGCTGGAGAAGTTCGGCTCGGCCGGACAGCACGTCCTCGGGCTGCTGCCGATCTCCGCGCTCTCGGACGGCCTGCGGGACGTGCTCCAGCACGGCGCCGGGGTGCCCTGGGGCGACCTGGGCATCCTCGCCGGATGGGCGGTCGTGGGGCTGGCCGCGGCCGGGAAGTTCTTCCGCTGGGAGTAGGGCGCGGCGAGCGGGCCGCGCCGGACTCCGGTGCGGAGCTCGGGAGCAGACCGCGGAACCCCCGAAGCCTGCACGGAGCTCGGGGAGCAGACCGCGCAACGCCCGAAGCCGGAGCGGAGCGCGGGGAGCAGGCTCGGGGCGCCCCGAGCCGACACGGAGCGCCGGAGCGGGCGCGGGCGCGCGGACACGACGAGACGGGACCCTCGTGAAAGCGTGCACAAGCGACGGGCCTACGATGGTGCGCGTGCCAAAGCTGACCCGCGCCGACGCCGTAGCGGCCCTGCGCAACCCGCTCGCCCTCATCGCCGACCGCTGGACCCCGGACCCCCGGACGGTCCGCCGGGCCGCGCTCGCCGCGCTCGTCATGTCGGTGGTCATCGTGGTCACCGGCGGTGCCGTCCGCCTGACCGGCTCGGGCCTGGGCTGCCCGACCTGGCCCACCTGCACCGACGACTCGCTGACCACCACCAGCGCCATGGGCTTCCACGGCGCCATCGAGTTCGGCAACCGCATGCTGACGTACGTGCTGTGCGCGGCCGTCGGCTGGGCGATCATCGCCGCCCGCTCCGAGAAGCCGTGGCGGCGCAGCCTGACCCGGCTGGGCTGGGCCCAGTTCTGGGTGGTCATGGGCAATGCGGTGCTCGGCGGCATCGTGGTCCTGGTGGGCCTGAACCCGTACACGGTCGCCGCGCACTTCCTGCTCTCCTCGGCGCTCATCGCCGTCGCCACGGTGATGTGGCAGCGCACCCGCGAGGGCGACGAGGCGCCACGACCGCTGGTCGGCAAGGCCGTGCAGCAGCTGGTGTGGTTCCTGGTGGCCGCGTCCGTGCTGCTGATCGCGGCGGGCACGGTGGTGACCGGGGCCGGGCCGCACGCGGGTGACTCCAAGGAGGTCGACCGGATCCCGATCGACTGGGAGACGGTCAGCAAGCTGCACGCGGTGCTCGCCTGGATCGTGGTGACGCTCACCTTCGCCCTGTGGTTCGTCCTCAAGGCCGTCGACGCCCCCAGGGGTCCCCTCGACCGCACCCGCGATCTGTTCCTGATCCTGCTCGGACAGGGCGTCATCGGCTACGTCCAGTACTTCACGCACCTGCCCGAGGCCCTCGTCGGCCTCCACATGTTCGGCTCGTGCCTGGTGTGGATCGGCGTGCTGCGCGTCCTGCTGTCGCTGCGGGAACGCCCGCAGTCCGCCCTCGACCTGCCGGGCCCCTCGGCCGAGGTGACGGTGGGCACCCGCTCCTGAATCACCCGTACGTGGGCACGCGCGCATGAGTCACCCGTGCGTGGGCACGCGCGCCTGAATCACCCGTACGTGGGCAGCGGCGCGTCGATCGCCGGGCTCAGGTAGGCCCGGGTCGGCTCGGCACGGCGGTCGAGCCGGTCGGCGTCCGCCGTGACCGGCTCCCGGTGGCGCCGCCGTGCGACGGTGCGGCGCGCGCCCCGCGGTACAGCCCTCAGCCCAGCCCGTACACCCGCCGCGCGGTGTCCGCCGCGACCATCCGGGCCACCCGCTGCGCGTCCCCGAGGCTCCAGGCGCCCTCGGCGACCCAGGTGCCCAGCACCCGGGCCAGGGCTTCGCGGAACAGGCAGGCGCCGACGACGTGCAGCTCGGGCAGGCCGTGGGCGCCGCTGGAGAAGAGGATCTTGCCGAAGGGGGCCAGCTCCAGGATCTCGGCGAGGACGGTGGCCGCGCGGGCGCCGGCACGGACGAGGGCGGCGCCCGAGTCGGCGTACACGTGCGGGAAGACACCGGCCAGGTGGGCCGCGTGGCGGTGGTACGGGTAGCCGTGCAGCAGGATCAGGTCGGTGCCCAGGCCCGCGGTGGCGCGGACGAAGTCGGTGAGCAGCACCGGGTCCGCACGTTCGATGCGCGAGCGCGGCTCCCCCAGCCCGGCGTGCAGCTGGAGCGGCAGTCCCGAGGCGACCGCGATCCACAGCAGGTGCCGCAGCAGCACCGGGTCGCTCAGCTCGCCGCCGACCCGCCGCCCGGCCAGCCAGCGGGCCGCAGCACCCCGCACCTCGCCCGGCCCGGGCGGTTCGGGTGCGACGGCCAGGCCGTGTCTGAGGCCCGCGACGGAGGTGAAGGCGACGGCCTCCGCGGCGGCGCCGTGCACCGATTCGGCGAGGTTGGCGAGGAAGGACTCCACGGTGCCGGAGGTGTCGGCGACCTGCTCCGCGAGCAGTTCGAGGCGGACGATCTCATGGGCCTGGGCAGCGCCGGCCGAGGCCATCTCGGTGGGGCCGGTGAGGTCGCCGGGCAGGCCCGTGTCGACCAGATATGTCGTGATACCGCTGCCGCGCAGCAGTCTGCGGCCCGCTTCCAGGACGCCCAGTTCACGGCGTCTGGCCAGATAGCGGGCGGGCAGGCAGTGCGGTTCCAGGCCGAGCAGTGGGGGGCACCAGCGCCGCACGGCGAAACCGGTCTGGGTGTCGAACAGGGTGGTGCCGGCGGCGGGCGGGCCCTCGGTGCGGGCCAGCTGGGCCTCGAAGGTGCCGAGGCCCAGCTCGGTGCGCAGGACGCCGTGGCAGTACTGGTCCACCAGGGACGGCGTTTCGATCATTCCGGCTCCCCGTGGGTCGTGGTTTTACACGTCCTAACGGGTGAACGGGTGCGAGGTCGCGGTTCGCGCGCCGATACGGGCGCCGCGCCTCCTGGGCGGGCTGTTCAGCCGCCGAGCTGCAGACCGGCCATGCGCTTCCACTCGTACGGGCCCGTCTTCACCTTCGCCGCGAACTCGCCGTCGAAGGACTCGTGGGCGGTGATGCCGGACTTCTCCACCGCCTGCCGGGCGATCTCGGTGCTGGGGGCCACCAGGTCGCCCCAGCCGCCGTCCTCGCCGACCAGGACGATGCGGGCACCGCGTTCGCCGATGTGGGCCACCTGACCCTCGGCACCGCCGTGCGCCTTCGCGAAGGCGCTGATCTGGTGGGCGAGCCGGGCCACCTTGCGCTCGGCCTTCGGGTCAACCTGCTGCGTGTCTGCCATGACCTGGATGCTACTCACGAGTAGATCAGCTGGCGAGGGCTGGGCCCTGTGACGTGCGTCAGCGCAGGAAGGGGTCCACCGCGACGGCGACGAAGAGGATCGACACATAGGTGATGGACCAGTGGAACAGCCGCATCTCCTTCAGCTTCACGCCGGTCACCTCGGCCTTCGCCCGGTTCTGCAGGCCGTGCGCCTCCCAGAGCCAGAAGCCGCCGGCTGCGAGGGCGACCACCGTGTAGAACCAGCCGGTGTAGCCGAGCGGGGTCAGCAGCAGGGAGACGGCGACCATCACCCAGCTGTAGATGACGATCTGCCGGGCGACCACCTTGTTGGAGGCGATCACCGGGAGCATCGGCACACCCACGCGCGCGTAGTCGTCCTTGACCTTCATGGACAGCGGCCAGTAGTGCGGCGGCGTCCAGAAGAACATGACGAGGAAGAGGATGACCGGCGCCCACGACATGGAGTTCGTGACGGAGGACCAGCCGATCAGCACCGGCAGGCAGCCGGCGATGCCGCCCCACACGATGTTCTGGGAGGTACGCCGCTTGAGGATCATCGTGTAGACGACGACGTAGAAAAGGAGCGCTCCGAGGGACAGCCAGGCCGACAGCCAGTTGACGGTGAGCCCGAACAGCAGCGTGGAGACGACCGCCAGGGTGATGCCGAAGACCAGGCACTCGGGCGGGCTGACCATGCCGGTCACCAGCGGCCGCTGCGAGGTGCGGTCCATCAGGGCGTCGATGTCCCGGTCGATGTACATGTTCAGCGCGTTGGCGCCGCCCGCGGAGAGATAGCCGCCGATGCAGGTCAGCAGGACCAGCTTCAGGTCGGGCACACCCTGCTGCGCCAGGAACATCACCGGAACGGTGGTGATGAGCAGCAGCTCGATGATCCGCGGCTTGGTCAGCGCCACGAACGCCTTGACACGGGCCCCGAACGGCCGGTGAACCGGGCCCTGGCCCGCAGTACCGAGCGAGCCCGCTGGACGGGATTCGACGGCCGTCACGCACACCCCTGACAGAGACATCCCAGCAAGCCTCCCCGTGTGAAGTACCGGTAAAGGCTCGCGCGTACCACGCCACTTTAGACGTTGCCCATACCCCGGCCTTCGCGGGGGTGGGGTCGTGTTGGCGGGCGTCCCATTCGAGGGGTCCCAGGGCTCGATTGAGCGGTCAGATGAGCGGCTCCGTATTCATGTGCCGAATGCGTTCTTGGCCAGTCGGGAGGCGGATCGCACGGAGTCCCGGCAGTCTGGAATCACTCGAAAAAATGCACGTCCTCACGGGGGTAGGCTCAACACGGCCGGTGAGCAGAAGCACACCGGCGGCCGGGGGGTGGGCGCATGCCCCGACGACCGGCGACCGACATGTGGAGAGGAGCCCTGACCCAGGGTGAGCACCAAGCCGACCACCACAGACCTTGAGTGGACCGAGCTGGACCAGCGGGCCGTGGACACCGCCCGCGTCCTGGCCGCCGACGCCGTACAGAAGGTCGGCAACGGCCATCCCGGTACGGCGATGAGCCTGGCACCGGCCGCCTACACCCTCTTCCAGAAGGTGATGCGGCACGACCCGGCCGACCCGGAGTGGGTCGGGCGCGACCGCTTCGTGCTGTCCGCAGGCCACTCGTCCCTGACCCTCTACACGCAGCTCTTCCTGGCCGGTTTCGGCCTGGAGCTGGACGATCTGAAGGCCTTCCGGACGTGGGGCTCGAAGACCCCCGGCCACCCGGAGTACGGGCACACCAAGGGCGTCGAGACGACGACCGGCCCGCTCGGACAGGGTGTCGCCAACGCGGTGGGCATGGCCATGGCCGCCCGCTACGAGCGCGGTCTGTTCGACCCGGACGCCGCGCAGGGCGAGTCCCCCTTCGACCACTTCGTCTACTGCATCGCCGGTGACGGCTGCCTCCAGGAGGGCATCTCCGCCGAGGCCTCCTCGCTGGCCGGTCACCAGAAGCTCGGCAACCTGGTCCTGCTGTGGGACGACAACCACATCTCGATCGAGGGCGACACCGAGACCGCCGTCTCCGAGGAGACCGCCAAGCGGTACGAGGCCTACGGCTGGCACGTGCAGCGGATCGCCCCGAAGCCGGACGGCGACCTCGACCCGCACGCCATCTACAACGCGATCGAGGCCGCGAAGCAGGTGACGGACAGGCCGTCCTTCATCGCGATGCGCTCGATCATCGCCTGGCCGGCCCCCAACGCCCAGAACACCGAGGCCGCGCACGGCTCGGCGCTCGGCGACGAGGAGGTCGCGGCCACCAAGCGCGTCCTCGGCTTCGACCCGGAGAAGACCTTCGAGGTCTCCGACGAGGTGCTGGGCCACACCCGTGAGGCCCTCGACCGCGGCCGCCAGGCCAAGGCCGAGTGGGAGAAGACCTTCCAGGAGTGGCGCGACAACAACGCCGAGCGGGCCGCCGAGTTCGACCGCATCAGCAAGGGCCAGCTGCCCACCGGCTGGGAGGAGAAGATCCCGGTCTTCGAGACGGGCAAGGGCATCGCGACGCGTGCCGCCTCCGGCAAGGTGCTGCAGGCGCTCGGCGCGGTCGTCCCCGAGCTGTGGGGCGGCTCCGCCGACCTCGCCGGGTCGAACAACACGACCATCGACAACAACAGCTCCTTCCTGCCGGCGGACAACCCGCTGCCGGAGGCCGACCCGTACGGCCGGACGATCCACTTCGGCATCCGCGAGCACTCCATGGGCGCGGAGATGAACGGCATCGCCCTGCACGGCAACACCCGTATCTACGGCGGCACCTTCCTCGTCTTCTCCGACTACATGCGCAACGCGGTGCGTCTGTCGGCTCTCATGCACCTGCCGGTGACGTACGTGTGGACGCACGACTCCATCGGCCTCGGCGAGGACGGCCCCACCCACCAGCCGGTCGAGCACCTGGCCTCGCTGCGCGCGATCCCGGGCCTGAACATCGTCCGCCCGGCCGACGCCAACGAGACGGCGATCGCCTGGCGCGAGATCCTGGGGCGCTACACCAAGGAGTTCGGCAAGGGCGCCCCGCACGGCCTCGCGCTGACCCGCCAGGGCGTGCCGGTCTACGAGCCCAACGACGACGCGGCCAAGGGCGGCTACGTGCTGTTCGAGGCTGAAGGGCCCGACGGGCAGAGCGCAGCGCCCGAGGTCATCCTGATCGCCACCGGTTCCGAGGTGCACGTGGCCGTCGAGGCGCGCGAGCAGCTGCAGGCCGACGGGGTGCCGACACGGGTCGTGTCGATGCCGTCCGTCGAGTGGTTCGAGGAGCAGGAGCAGGGGTACCGGGACGGCGTCCTGCCGCCGCACGTGAAGGCGCGGGTCGCGGTGGAGGCGGGCATCGGCCTGACCTGGCACAAGTACGTCGGGGACGCCGGCCGCATCGTTTCCCTGGAGCACTTCGGTGCTTCCGCCGACGGCAAGGTGCTCTTCCGGGAGTTCGGCTTCACTGCCGAGAACGTGGCCGCCAAGGCCCGGGAATCCCTCGCCGCCACCCAGCGCTGACGCTCATATACGACACGTAGGAGATGTAATTCCATGACAGACGCACTCAAGCGCCTCTCCGAGGAAGGCGTCGCGATCTGGCTGGACGACCTGTCGCGCAAGCGGATCACGTCCGGCAATCTCGCCGAGCTGATCGACCAGCAGCACGTCGTGGGCGTCACCACCAACCCGACGATCTTCCAGAAGGCGATCAGCAGCGGTGACGGTTACGAGCAGCAGCTCGCGGACCTCGCCGCCCGCAAGGTCACCGTCGACGAGGCCATCCGCATGATCACCACGGCGGACGTCCGCGACGCCGCCGACATCCTGCGCCCGGTCTTCGACGCCACCGACGGCCAGGACGGCAGGGTCTCCATCGAGGTGGACCCGCGTCTGGCGCACAACACCCGGGCGACCGTCGCCGAGGCCAAGCAGCTGGCCTGGCTGGTCGACCGCCCGAACACCCTGATCAAGATCCCGGCCACCAAGGCGGGTCTGCCTGCGATCGCCGAGACGATCGGGCGTGGCATCAGCGTCAACGTCACGCTGATCTTCTCCCTGGAGCGCTACCGGGCCGTGATGGACGCGTACCTCTCCGGTCTGGAGCAGGCGCGCGAGAAGGGTCTCGACCTGTCGAAGATCCACTCCGTGGCGTCCTTCTTCGTGTCCCGCGTGGACAGCGAGATCGACAAGCGGCTGGAAGCCCTGGGCACCGACGAGGCCAAGGCGCTGCGCGGCAAGGCCGCCGTCGCCAACGCGCGGCTGGCCTACCAGGCCTACGAGGAGGTCTTCTCCTCCGACCGCTGGAACGCGCTGGAGAACGCGGGCGCCAACAAGCAGCGTCCGCTGTGGGCCTCGACCGGCGTGAAGGACCCGGCGTACCAGGACACGATGTACGTCACCGAGCTGGTCGCGCCGAACACGGTCAACACCATGCCGGAGGCCACCCTGGAGGCCACCGAGGACCACGGCGAGATCACCGGTGACACCGTCACCGGCACCTACGCCCAGGCCCGCGCCGACCTCGACGCACTGGAAGGGCTCGGCATCTCGTACGACGACGTCGTGCAGGTGCTGGAGGACGAAGGCGTCGACAAGTTCGAGGCGTCCTGGAACGACCTGCTGAAGTCGACCGAGGCGGAGCTGCAGCGCCTCGCCCCCTCGGAGGGCTGAGTTGTCACCCCGTTCAGGTTCCGGAGCGAACCCGCTTCGTGACCCCGCCGACCGACGGCTCCCGCGCATCGCGGGGCCGTCGGGCCTGGTGATCTTCGGCGTCACGGGCGACCTGTCGCGCAAGAAGCTGATGCCCGCGGTGTACGACCTCGCGAACCGGGGTCTGCTGCCGCCGGGCTTCTCGCTGGTGGGCTTCGCCCGCCGCGACTGGGAGCACGAGGACTTCGCCGAGGTCGTGCACGACGCGGTCAAGGAGCACGCGCGCACGCCCTTCCGCGAGGAGGTCTGGCAGCAGCTCATCCAGGGGATGCGCTTCGTCCAGGGCACCTTCGACGACGACGAGGCCTTCGAGCGGCTGCGCGCCACCATCGAGGAGCTGGACAAGGCACAGGGCACGGGCGGCAACTTCGCCTTCTACCTGTCCGTGCCGCCGCGCTCCTTCCCGGTGGTCATCCAGCAGCTGAAGAAGCACGGCCTGGCCGACCAGACCGGCGGCTCCTGGCGCCGGGCGGTCATCGAGAAGCCGTTCGGCCACGACCTGAAGTCGGCCGAGGAGCTGAACAAGGTCGTGCACGAGGTGTTCGAGCCGGACCAGGTGTTCCGGATCGACCACTACCTCGGCAAGGAGACCGTCCAGAACATCCTGGCGCTACGCTTCGCCAACACGATGTTCGAGCCGATCTGGAACCGGTCCTTCGTGGACCACGTGCAGATCACCATGGCCGAGGACATCGGCATCGGCGGCCGCGCCGGCTACTACGACGGCATCGGCGCCGCCCGTGACGTCATCCAGAACCACCTGCTCCAGCTCATGGCCCTCACGGCCATGGAGGAGCCCGCCTCCTTCGGTGCGGACGCGCTGGCCGCGGAGAAGGAGAAGGTGCTCGGCGCGGTCCGGCTGCCGAAGGACCTGGGCCGCAGCACGGTCCGCGGGCAGTACGCGGCCGGCTGGCAGGGCGGCGAGAAGGTCATCGGCTACCTCGAAGAGGAGGGCATCGACCCGAAGTCGAAGACCGACACCTACGCGGCGATCAAGGTGGAGATCGACAACCGCCGCTGGGCGGGCGTCCCCTTCTATCTGCGCACCGGCAAGCGTCTCGGCCGGCGCGTCACCGAGATCGCCGTCGTCTTCCAGCGGGCCCCGCACTCCCCCTTCGACCACACGGCGACGGAGGAGCTGGGCCAGAACGCGATCGTCATCCGCGTCCAGCCGGACGAGGGCATCACGGTCCGCTTCGGCTCCAAGGTGCCGGGCACCTCGATGGAGATCCGGGACGTGTCCATGGACTTCGCCTACGGCGAGTCCTTCACGGAGTCCAGCCCGGAGGCCTACGAGCGCCTGATCCTGGACGTGCTGCTCGGCGACGCCAACCTCTTCCCGCGCACGGAGGAGGTCGAGCTGTCCTGGAAGATCCTCGACCCGATCGAGGTCTACTGGGACAAGCACGGCAGGCCCGCGCAGTACAAGTCGGGCACCTGGGGACCCGCCGAGGCGGACGAGATGCTCGCACGAGACGGACGGAGCTGGCGCCGGCCATGAAGATAGACCTGACCGGCACCACCGCCGGCGAGATCAACAAGGCGCTCGTGAAGGGCCGCCGCGCCATCGGCACCCCTGCCGTCGGCATGGTCCTCACCCTCGTCATCGTCACCGACGAGGAGAACGCCTACGACGCCCTGAAAGCCGCCAACGACGCCTCGCGCGAGCACCCCTCGCGCACGCTGGTGGTCATCAAGCGGGTCTCCCGCTCCCCGCGCAACCGCACGACGTCCCGCCTGGACGCCGAGGTCCGGGTGGGCGCGGAGGCGGGCACCGGTGAGACGGTGGTGCTGCGGCTGTACGGCGAGGTCGCCGAGCATGCCGACTCGGTCGCGCTGCCGCTGCTGCTGCCGGACGCCCCGGTCGTCGTGTGGTGGCCGGTGAACGCCCCGCTGGACCCGGCGAAGGACCCGCTGGGCGCGCTCGCCCAGCGCCGGGTCACCGACACCTACGCCGCCGAGCAGCCGGTGCGGGAGCTGTCCGCCCGCGCCGAGGCCTACACGCCCGGCGACACCGACCTGTCCTGGACCCGGATCACGCCGTGGCGCTCGATGCTGGCGGCGGCCCTGGACCAGGTGGTCTGTGACGTGAAGGCCGTCGAGGTGGAGGGCGAGGAGTTCAACCCGAGCTGCGAACTGCTGGCGATGTGGCTCGCGGACCGTCTGGACGTCCCCGTCAAGCGCTCGCTGTCCTCGGGCCCGGGCCTGACCGCCGTCCGCATGGACACCAGCTGCGGCCCGATCGTGCTGGACCGTGCCGACGGCTCGCTGGCCACGTTGGCCATCGAGGGCCAGCCGGCCCGCGCGGTGGCGCTCAAGCGGCGGGAGACCTCCGAACTGATCGCGGAGGAGCTGCGCCGGCTCGACCCGGACGACACCTACGCGTCGGCACTGCGCTACGGCGTGGAGCGGCTGAACCCGGGCTCCGAGGCCGCGGCTCCGCATCCGGTGGCCGAGGCCGAGACCGCTGTTGCGGCGGCGGCCGAGGTCGCCAAGGCCCCGGCGAAGAAGGCGGCCGCCAAGAAGGCCCCGGCGAAGAAGGCGGCGGCGAAGTGAGCACTCCGCAGCTGGTCGTGCATCACGACAAGGAACTGATGGCGCAGGCCGCCGCGGCCCGTCTGATCACGAAGATCGTGGACGCGCAGGCCTCCCGGGGCCAGGCGTCGGTGGTCCTCACGGGCGGTCGCAACGGCAACGGCCTGCTGGCCGCGCTGGCGGCGGCCCCGGCCCGGGACGCCATCGACTGGAGCCGTCTGGACCTGTGGTGGGGCGACGAGCGCTACCTTCCCGAGGGCGACCCGGAGCGCAACGTCACGCAGGCCCGCGAGGCCCTGCTGGACGCGGTGCCCGTGGACCCGGAGCGCGTGCACGCCATGCCCGCCTCCGACGGCCCGCACGGTGCGGACGTGGAGGCCGCGGCCGAGGCCTACGCGGCGGAACTGGCCAAGGCGGCCGGGCCGGAGAACCACGGCCCGGTTCCCTCCTTCGACGTCCTGATGCTGGGCGTCGGGCCGGACACGCACGTGGCCTCGCTCTTCCCGGAGCTGCCCGCGGTCCGCGAGACGGAGCGCACGGTGGTCGGCGTCCACGGCGCACCCAAGCCCCCGCCGACCCGCATCTCGCTCACCCTCCCGGCGATCCGCTCGGCCCGCGAGGTCTGGCTGCTGGCGGCCGGCGAGGACAAGGCGCAGGCCGTGGCCATCGCCCTGTCCGGTGCGGGTGAGGTCCAGGCGCCGGCGGCCGGAGCGTACGGCCGCCAGCGCACCCTGTGGCTCCTGGACTCGGCCGCGGCCTCACAACTACCGCGCTCCCTGTATCCGCCGGCCTCACCGTAAGCCCCGGCAACCGTCCCAGGGGGCTCCGCCTCCTGGGACCCCGGCCGACGCCCACCCACCACCCGACTCGGTCGGCTACCCGGTGGGCCTCGGCCGCACCGGCCCGCCCGGAGTCCGCAAACAACACCCTGCGGGCCGCCCCCGCACTCCCCCGGACGGGCCCCGCGATCCGAGCACGCCCCCCTCCAGGACGATCCCGGTCGACCACGAGGCAGGTTTGCGGTGTCTCAGCCCGTCCGGCGCTTGGGGACGAGGCCGCTCAGGCCGATCGGGGGTCCAGGGGGCGCGGCCCCATGGCGGGGTCGAAGGGGCCAAGCCCCTGGGGATGGGAACGGGTGAGGGCGGCGGGAGCGAGACGCTGTTTCACCGGCCCCGCCACCACCCCTCTACTTCACCGACCCCGCCATCACCCCTTGCACGAAGTGCCGCTGGAACGCGAAGAACACCACCACCGGAACGATCAGGGACAGGAACGCGCCCGGGGCCAGGACGTCGATGTTGCTGCCGAACTGACGGATCTGGGACTGGAGTTGCACGGTCAGAGGCTGGGACGAGCTGTCGGCGAAGAGCAGGGCGACGAGCATGTCGTTCCAGACCCACAGGAACTGGAAGATGGCGAGGCTGGCGATGGCCGGGCGGCCCACCGGCAGCACCAGGCGGGTGAAGATGCGCCACTCGCTGCCGCCGTCCATCCGCGCCGCCTCCAGCATCTCCTTCGGCATCTCGGCGAAGTAGTTGCGCAGCAGGAACACCGCGAAGGGCAGACCGTAGGCGACGTGGAAGAGGACGACGCCCGGGATCGTCCCGAACAGGCCCAGCTGTCCGAAGAGTTTGGCCACCGGCAGCAGGCCGATCTGCACCGGTACCACCAGCAGAGCCACCACCAGCAGGAACAGCGGCTCGCGTCCGGGGAAGTCCAGCCAGGCGAAGGCGTACCCGGCGAGCGCCGCGATGACGACGACCAGTGTGGTCGCCGGCACCGAGATCAGCACGGTGTTCCAGAAGGCCTGGGTCATCCCGGCGTTCTTCAGCAGCGCCGAGTAGTTGTCGAAGGACAGCTGCCCGGGGCTGGCCAGGGCCGTCCACCAGCCGCCCTTCGCCGTGTCCTGGGCCGATCGCAGCGAGGACAGGAACAGGCCTGCGAGGGGGGTGAGCCAGACGAGGCCGATCACCACGAGGAAGGCCTGCACCAGACCGTTGCCCAGGCCGCGCCTGACCGCGTTCATCGCCGAGTTCATCGCTGGCTCCTTCGGAAGCGGCGGACGTTGAAGACCATCGCGGGGACCACCAGGAGCAGGAGCAGTACTCCGAGCGCGCTGCCCAGGCCCTGGTTGTTGCCGCCGCCGAAGGACACCAGCCACATCTGGGTCGCGAGCACGGTGGCATCCTCCTGCACCGGTCCCGGCGCGATGATGTAGACGAGGTCGAAGACCTTCATCACGTTGATCACGAGGGTCACGAAGACCACGGTGAGGACGGGGGCGAGCAGCGGGACGGTGATGCGGCGGAAGATCTGCCACTCGTTCGCGCCGTCCATCCGCGCGGCCTCCAGCGCGTCCCGGGGCAGGGTCGCCAGACCCGCGCCGATCAGTACCATCGCGAAGCCCGTCCAGATCCACAGGTAGGCGCCGATGATCGCCGGGGTGACCAGCGTCGGGCCGAGCCAGGAGATGCCCTGGTAGGGCGGCGCGAAGTTCGACGCGGGCAGCTTCAGCGTGTACGAGCCCTCGTGGAGCCCGTTGAAGCGGAAGGAGCCGTCGGCCGCGGACGTGGTGCTCGCGACCGTCTTCCCGTCGCGCAGCGCCTCGACCTTCATCCCGGGCAGGCCACTCTCCTTCGGGTCGACCCGTCCCTGCTTTCCTCCCCCGCCGGGTGTGAAGTCCAGGTAGACGACACCGCGCACTTCGTCGGCGGCGGCCTTCTTCGTCGCGGCCGGGTACGCGGGCGAGGCGCCCTTCGGCAGGTCCTTGGGCAGCACGCCGACCATCGGGAGGGCCACCGAGCCGCCCGGCGAGGCGGTCGTACGGTACGAGCCGTCCCGGTCCGGGGTGAGCAGCCCCTCACGCCCGCGGGCCGTCGGATACGAGGACGTCCCCTCGAAGGCGTCGTGGACGGAGACCACGGCGGCGTTGAGGACACCCTTGTCCGGGTCCTCGTCGTAGGCGAGGCGGAAGATGATGCCGGCGGCGAGGAAGGACACCGCCATCGGCATGAACAGCAGCAGCTTGAACGCCGTCGCCCAGCGGACCTTCTCCACCAGGACGGCCAGGATCAGGCCGAGGCCGGTGAGCAGGGCCGGGGCCACGACCACCCAGATCGTGGTGTTCCGGATGGCCTTCAGGGTCGCCGGGTCGCGGAACATCTCGGTGTAGTTGTCGCCGCCGACGAAGCGGGTGCCGGAGGCGTCGAAGAAGCTGCGCCCGACGGAGAACAGCACCGGGTAGACGACCAGCGCGCCGAGCAGGAGCAGGGCGGGGAAGACGAAGAGCAGGGCGACGATCCGGGCGCGCCGCCGGCTGCGGCGCCCACGGGCCGCGCCGGCGGCCCGCGGGCTCGCCTTCTTCGATACGAGCGTGGTGGCGGTCATTCTTCCGCTCAGTCCTGGTAGGCCTTGGCCGCGGCGGCCTCGAGCTTCGCCGCGGTCCCCTTCGGGTCGGAGGGGTCGCGCAGGAAGTCCTGGAGCAGCTTCCACTCGCCCGCTCCCTTGGTGCCGCCGAAGGCCGCCGGTGCCTGGTCGGACATGTCGAAGCGGACCGAGTCACCGGCGCCGACCAGGGACTTCGCGGTGGCCCGGGTGACGTCGTCGCTGTAGGACGCGAGGTCGAGCTTCTTGTTCGGGGACAGGAAGCCGCCCGCCTTCGCCCACACGGCCGCGGCCTCGGGGGTGGCCAGGTACTCCAGGAGCTTCATGCCGGCCTTGGCGTTCTTGGCGTCCTTGAGGACGACGGCCGCGTCGCCGCCGCTGACCACGGGTGCGGTGCCGCCGCCGACCGGCGGGAACGGGAAGAAGTTCGCGTCCTTGCCGATGGTCTTCTGGAACTGGTCGTGGGCGACGCCGGCGACGAAGTCGCCCTCGTAGACCATGCCGGCCTCGGGCTTGGGCCCGAAGACCTTCTCCACCGAGCTGGGGAAGTCGGTGTTCAGGGCCTCCTTCTGGCCACCCGCGATCAGCTGCTTGTCCTTGAAGAGCTTGCCGAGCGTGGTGAGGGCCTGGACCACGCTCGGGTCGGTCCACTTCAGCTTGTGGGCGGCGAGGGCGTCGTACTTCTCGGGCCCGGCCTGGGAGAGGTAGATGTTCTCGAACCAGTCGGTGAGGGTCCAGCCGTCCTGGCCGGCGACCGCGAAGGCGGCAAGGCCGGAGTCGGAGACGGTGTGCCCGGCCTTGAGCATCGCGTCGTAGGTCTTCGGCGGCTTGACCCCGGCCTGGGCGAGGGCACTGGGGCTGTACCAGACGGTCGACTTGTGGGCGGCCTTGAAGTAGAGGCCGTAGAGGGTGCCGCCGACGCTGCCGTACTTCTTCCACACGGGGGCGTAGTCGGCGTCGACGGTCTGCTGCGCGGTGGCGGACAGCGGCTTGAGCCAGCCCTGCTTCGCGAACTGCTGGAGCACGCCGACCTGCGGGACCATCACGACGTCGGGCGCGTTGCCGCCCTCGATCTTGCTGCCGACGACGGTGGAGACGTTGTCGCCGGTGGACACGAACTGCGTCTTGGCGCCGGTCTTCGCGGTGAACGCGTCCAGCACCTTCTGGAAGTTCTTCTGTTCGCTGCCGGACCAGACACCGGCCACGGTGACCGTCTGGCCGCTGAGCGCCTTGTCGCCGCCGCCCGCGGAGACGTTGCCGCCGCCGCAGGCGGTCGCGCCGAGCGCCAGGGCGAGTGCGGTGCAGGAGGTGAGCAGGGTCGTACGTCGTCGCATCATCGTTGATGTCCCTTCGGAGGAGTGGGAACTGACGGGGGATCAGAGCTGGTCGCTCAGCCACCAGGCCGCGGTCGAACCGGGCAGCACCCCGGCCGGACACGGACCGCTGGACAGCAGGGGGGTGCCGGAGACCGGCGCGGGCGTGGGGGACGTACCGAAGTTGACGGCGCAGACCAGGCCGTCGCCGCGGACGAAGCCGAGGACGCCGGGCGGGGTGTCCAGCCAGTCGAGCGCGCCCTCCCCCAACTGGGGCAGGGAGGAACGCAGTTGGAGGCCGTCGCGGTACAGGTGCCAGAAGGAGCGGGTGTCGGCGAGGGCCCGGTCGGTGGCGTGCTCGGCGAACCACTGCGGCTGCGGCAGCCACGGTTTGGCACCCTCGGCCCCGGAGGTGAAGCCGAACGGGGAGGCCTGTCCGGACCAGGGCAGGGGCACCCGGCAGCCGTCGCGTATGCGGGCGCGGCTTCCGGTGCGGCGGAAGATCGGGTCGGTGAGCACGTCGTCGGGCAGGTCGACGACCTCCGGCAGGCCCAGTTCCTCGCCCTGGTAGATGTAGGCGGCTCCGGGCAGCGCCAGCATCAGCAGCGCGGCGGCACGGGCGCGGGCGGCGCCGAGGCCGCTGCCTTCCGTGGCGGGCTCGCCGTAGCGGGTGACGGTGCGGACCTGGTCGTGGTTGTTGAGGACCCAGGTGACCGTGGAGCCGGTGCCCGCGATGTCCTGCATGGCCTCACAGATGACCTTGCGGAAGGCGTCGGCCTCCCAGGGGGCGCCGAGCAGGTCGAAGAAGAACGCCTGGTGGAGTTCGTCCGGGCGGACGTACTGGGCGTGCTCCCGGGCGGTGGGCACGGAGACCTCGCCGACCAGGAGCCGCTCGCGGCCGTCGTGGGTGGCGTACTCCTCGCACAGGGCGCGCCAGTGCCGCCACACGCCGTGCACCTCGGGCTGGTTCCAGGCGAGCGGGTTGACCGAGTCGCGGGTGCGGGCGTCGGCCTCCGGGTCGTCGGAGTCGGGCAGTTCGGGGTGCTTGTAGAGGCCGGCGGCGACGTCGATGCGGAAGCCGTCGACGCCGCGGTCGAGCCAGAAGCGCAGGACGCGGTCGAACTCGGCGGGGACCTCGGGGGTGCGCCAGTTCCAGTCGGGCTGTTCGGGCGTGAACATGTGCAGGTACCACTGGCCGGGGCGGCCGTCGGCCTCCGTGACCCTGGTCCAGGCCGGGCCGCCGAACATGGCGTGCCAGTTGTTGGGCGGCTCGCTGCCGTCCGGGCCCCGGCCGTCGGCGAAGTGGAAGCGGGCACGGGCGGCGCTGCCCGGCCCCGCGGCGAGCGCCTCACCAAACCACGGGTGCGCGCTGGAGCAGTGGTTCGGGACGATGTCCAGGAGCACCTTGATCCCGATGCGCCGGGCGGCGGCCACCAGCAGGTCGAACTCGGCGAGGTCGCCGAAGACCGGGTCGACGTCGCAGTAGTCGGCCACGTCGTAGCCGTGGTCGTGCTGCGGCGAGGGATAGAACGGGCTCAGCCAGATCCCGTCGACGCCGAGCTTCTTCAGGTACGGCAGTCCGGCGCGGACCCCGGCGAGATCGCCGATGCCGTCTCCGGTGCTGTCCAGGAAGCTGCGGACGTACACCTGGTAGATCACCGCGTCACGCCACCAGTGGTGCCTGTTCACCCCATTGACCTGTCTCTGCGAAGGGCAGCTGCGAGGCGCAGCCGTTATGCATGCATGTTAGGTAGGCGTGTCATCGGGGTGTCAATGAAAAGAACGGAGGCTACTGCCCAGTTGGGGTGACAAACATGGACATATCCGGGCACTCTGAAGTCAGATGAGATGCGCGCGTTACCTAACATGTAACTAGCGAAGGAGAGCTGTCGGCAGGGAACTACCGGCTGGAGACGGACGCCAGCTCACGCGCCAGCCGCCGCACGGCGGCCTCGGGCGTCTCGTGCCCGGTGAGCGCGTCGTGCACGACCGCCTGCACCACCAGACTGACCTGGTCGTAGCGCGGGCTCTTGGGCCGCGGGGCGGCCGTGAGGACCGCGGTGCGCAGGGTCGGCAGATAGGGGAACCGACGTACCAGCGCGGGGTCTTCGTACAGCGCGGCGCGCACGGGCGGCAGCGCGCCCCGGGTGAGCACCTGCCGCTGGACGTCCTCACTGGTCAGGTACGCGATCAGCCGCGCCGCGGAATCGGGGTGCCGGGCGTGCGTGTTGACGGCCAGGTTGGAGCCGCCGAGGACGCTGGTCCCCGGTCCGTGCGGCCCGGGCAGCGGTACCGCGCCGATCCGGCCGGCGACCGCGGAGCCCCTGGCCGAGGCCACGGCATAGGCATAGGGCCAGTTGCGCAGGAAGAGCAGATGGCCGTCCTGGAAGGCCTGCTTGGACTCCTCTTCCTTGTACGTCAGCGCCTTGCGCGGGATCCAGCCCTCCCTGAAGCCGCGGGCGAGGAAGCCGATGCCCTCACGGGCGGCGTCCGAGTCGACGGTGACCCGGGTGCCCTCGTCGCCGAGGATCGAGCCGCCCGCCGAGTACACGGCCTCGGCCGCGTTCACGGTCAGGCCCTCGTAGGGCAGGAACTGGCCCGCATAGCCGTCCAGGCCGTACTTGGGTGCGATGGTCTTCGCGTCGTGCTCCAGCTCGGCCCAGGTGCGCGGCGGCGGCACGCCCTCCTTGGCCAGCACGTCCTTGCGGTACAGGAGCAGTCCGGCGTTGGTGACGTACGGCACGGCGTACAGCCGCCCGTCGTAGGTGGCCGTGTCCACGACCGGGGGCAGGAAGCTCTTGAGCGGGAAGCGGTCCGGGGGCAGCGGGCGGATCCAGTCGGCCGCCGCGAACTCCGAGGTCCAGTTGACGTCGATGTTGAGGACGTCGAACCGGCCGCGATCACCGCCGCGCAGGTCGGTGGTCATCTGCGCGTGGGTCTCGTCGGCGGAGTCCGGAAGCTCGACGAGGGTGACCTTCTCGGCGGGATGGGTACGGTTCCACCCCTGCAGAAGGGGGCCCAGATAGCCGGTGAGATCGCCGGCGGTGGCCAGCGTGAGCGGGCCGCGACCGCCGGGGGCGCCCTCGTCGGCCTGCGCGCCGGAGGCGACGTACCCGGTGAGGACCACGGCCAGAACGAGGAGCCCCCTACCGGCGGCGCGCATCCACCGCATAGGTTCCTCCCTGAACACGTACACCCGGCCACGGGCACCCTTGCCCGGGGTCAGAGGCCATGTATACCTGTTAGGTATGGGCGATACTAGGGCCTGGAGCACATTGAGCAGACAGGAGGACAGCACGAGTGCGCCTGCCCCTCCTGGCACTCCTCGCGCGTGGCCCGGCCCACGGCTACGAGCTGAAGCAGGACCTTGAGCTACTGCTGGGCTCCGCGTACCCTCAGCCGAACGTCGGCCAGATCTACGTGACCCTCGGCCGCCTCGAGAAGTCCGGACTGATCGAGGGCGAGGACGTCGAGCAGTCGACCCGACCCAACAAAAAGGTCTACCACCTCACCGACGCCGGGCGCGAGGCGCTGCACGCCTGGTTCGAGGAGACCGAGGACGAGCCGCGGGTGCGGGACGAGTTCTTCATGAAACTGGCCCTCGCCCCGCAGACCGGTCTCGCCGACCAGATAGCTCTCATCAACAAGCAGCGGCGCCAGTACCTCAACACCATGCGAAACCTGTCGAAACTGGCCGCGGCCGAGAACCGGGACAACCGAATCGCCCATCTGCTCATCGAGGGCGCGATGCTGCACCTGCAGGCCGACCTCGACTGGCTGGAGCGGTGCCAGGAGGAACTGGAGGAGCTGGAGTGAGTGACACCCACCCTCCTGTGCTGCGGGCCGAGGGCCTGGTGAAGACCCACCACGGCGAGGGCGCGCCCGCGCGTGCCGTGCGCGGGGTCGACCTGAGCGTCGCACGGGGCGAGTTCGTCGCGGTCACCGGGCCGTCCGGGGCCGGGAAGTCGACGCTGCTGCACCTGCTCGGCGGGCTGCAGCGGCCGGACGAGGGCAGCATCTGGCTGGACGGCGAGTGCACCGACTCCTACAGCGAGGCGCGCTGGGCGGTGGAGCGCCGCAAGGCGATCGGGATCGTCTTCCAGTTCTTCAACCTGGTGTCGAACCTGTCGGTCGCCGACAACGTCGAGCTGCCCGCCCTGCTCGCCGGCGTCCCGCCGAAGCGGGCCCGCGCCGAGCGCGAGGGGCTCCTTTCCGAGCTGGGCCTCACGGGCAAGGAGCGCAGCATGCCGGGCGAGCTGTCCGGCGGCGAACAGCAGCGGGTCGCGCTCGCCCGCGCCCTGGTCAACCATCCGCCGCTGCTGCTGGCGGACGAGCCCGCCGGCAGCCTGGACAGCAAGGGCACCCGCGAGGTGATGCGGCTGCTGTCCCGCTTCCACGGGCGCGGGCAGAGCATCGTCCTTGTCACCCATGACGCCCGGCTGGCGAGCGCCGCCGACCGGGTGATCAGCTTCTTCGACGGCCGCATAGCCGACGACGCGGCACTGGACGGCACACCGTCGCGGCGCGGCGGCACCTCCGGTGTGCTGGAGCTGAAGGACTGATGGCGCACCGACCGCCCGCGCCCGGGAGCGGGGACTGAGCCGTGCGAGCCACCCTGCGCTGGGCCCATTCCGATCTGCGCACGCACCGCGGCGAGGCGCTGTTCATCACGCTCGCCACCGCGGGCATCGTCGCCTCGCTGCTGCTGGCGACCGCCCTCTTCGGCTATGCCACCAACCCCTGGCAGCGGGTGTTCACCCAGGCCCACGGGGCGCATGTGTGGATCCACACGGCCGCCTCCGCCGACGCCGGACGACTCGCCCGGCTGGACGGCGTCGAGTCGGTGGCCGGTCCCTACCGCACCGAGTCCGCCACCGTGGCAGCCCGGGGTACCCGCGCCTCCGTGGAGCTGCGCGGCACGCCCCGGCTGCCCTCCGTCGGCCGCCCGCTGCTCACCGCGGGCCACTGGCTGGATCCGGCCGAGCCGGACGGTGTGGTCCTGGAGAGCAGCCTGGCCAGGGCCCTGTTGGCCGAGCCCGGCGACACCCTGACGCTGCCCGGCACGGCCCGCACGCTGACGGTCGAGGGCATCGCCGACAGTGCCGAGCCCCGCTACAGCCCGGGCGAACAGCAGGGGCTCGTCTGGGCCCTGCCCTCCGCCGTGCGCGCCCTCGGCGGCCAGGTGACGGGGCTGCGTCTCGCCGATCCGGGCGACACGGACTACGCGGTCCAGCGTGCGGTCACCGTGCTGGGCGCCGGCGCGGTGGGCGAGGTCTCCACCTGGCAGCAGGCCCGGGCCGAGGCGCAGGGCGAGAACCGGCTCCTCGGGCAGGTGCTCGCGCTGTTCGGTGTCGGTGCCCTGGTCGCCGCCGGGTTCGCCGTGCACGGGGCGATCGGCACCCGCATCCGCGGCCATCTGCGCGACATCTCCGTGCTCAAGGCGATCGGCTTCACCCCCGGCCAGGTGGTGCGGATCTTTCTCCTCCAGCACCTCGCCTACGCCGTGCTCGGTGCGGTGGCCGCGGCGGCACTCACCGAGGGACTGGGCCGACGGGTCCCGGGGCGGATCGGTGACGCGGTGGCGGTGTGGCAGGGGCTGCCCGGGCACACCGTGGCGCTGGCCGCCGTGTCCGTGGGCGCCGTGCTCCTCATCGGCCTGACGACGGGACTCGCGGCCTGGCGGGCGGGCCGGGTGCCCCCGGTGCCGGTGCCGCGCCCCTCGGCCGCGGCGGGCGGGCGGCTGACCGGTCTGGCCCGGCAGGCTCTGGGACTGCGCCTGCCGGCCGCGCTGGTGCTCGGCTGCCACAAGGCGTTCGCGGGCCGCGGCCGGTCGCTGGCCGGAGTGGCCCGGCTGGCGCTTCCGCTGCTGCTGATCGTGGTGGCGCTCAGCGCGTGGACCACCATCGACCGGTTCCACAGCAGCCCCGCGCAGGTGGGCCTGCCGACGGCGCTCACCGTCCGCTCGGACGGGGGCATGAGCGATCGTGACGTGCGGGCCGCGCTGGCGGCGGACTCCGGGGTCGCCGACGCCTATCCGGGCGTCGAGATGGCCGCGCTGGTCCCGGGCCAGACCGGGACGATCGCCCTGCGGGGCCTCGGCACCCGCGACCGGCCCTACCCGTACACCCTCGCCGAGGGCCGGGCCGCGCGCGGGCCGGACGAGGCGGTGGCCGGCCAGGGCCTGCTGGACCTGCTGCACGTACGGGTCGGCGACTGGGTGCGGATGACGGTGGGCGACCAGCCGCAGATCCTGCACATCGTCGGCCGCAGCATCGAACCGCAGAACGCCGGCCGGGTCGTGACGACCTCCCTCGACACCCTCCGTGACAACGACCCCCGGGTGTCCCCGGCCTTCTACCAGCTCCGCCTGCGCCCGGGCGCCGATCCCCAGCGGGTCGCGGCCGCTCTCGCCACGGCCGGCCACGGGCACCTGGACGTGCACCCCGTGCCGAACCCGGTCGACGGGCTGTCCCCACTGCGCGCGGTCGTCGCCGGGCTGATCGTCGTGCTCGCCCTCATCGGGCTCGTCGAGCTGCTCACCACGATCGGCGGGAGCGTCCGGGAGGGCGAGCGGGACGTGCTGGCCCTCAGGGCGATCGGCATGTCCCCCCGGCAGATCACCGCGATCACCGTCACGGCGACCAGCTGTACGGCGCTGGCGGCGGCACTCGCCGGTACGGCACTGGGGCTGCCCCTGGCCCACCGGCTGATCGACGTCCAGGGCAGCTCCAGCGGCATCGGCGCCGGCATCGCCCGGTCGCCCTCGCCCGGCCTGCTGCTCCTGCTGGGTGCGAGCGCCGTGCTGGGGGCCGCGGCCCTCGCCGCCCTGCCCGCGGCCCGGGCGGCCCGCCGACGGCTGGCGGACACGCTCAGCGCGGTGGCCTGACAGCCGGGTGCGGACGACTCAGGAGGAGGCGTCCTGCCAATCCTGGGGCCTCGCCCGGATCTTGGCGAGCAGCGTGTCGAAGATCCTGCCGTCGAAGAGCACACCATTGCTCTGTGTCGGGATGCGTACGTCGTTGATCTCCGCCGTGGGGGTGCCGGGTCCCTGGGGCTCCTGGGCTCCGCCCGCGCGCTCGTACGCCTTCTCGGCGGCGGTCACGAACGAGCGGTACTTCATCGTCCTGACCGCCGAGTCGAAGGCCGGCCCGCGCAGCCCGTCGATCCGCCCTGCCAGCTTGAGCAGGTATGCGTCGGTGAATCCGTCGACGCTCTCCTCGGGCTGGTGGGCGTAGAGCATGTCGTGGTACTCGGCGAACCGGCCGGCCTCCAGCGCGGCCCGCAGGGCGTTGACCGCCTTCTTGGAGCCGCTGCCGCCGAGCCGGTCGTCCAGGAAGGAGGCGAGGGTGTACTGGGTCTTCGTCTCCCGACGGAGGGTGGCCGCGCGCAGCTTCGGCCCGCCGCCACCGGTCTCGAACTGCTCGCACACCGGGCACCGCGGATCCTCGTACAGGTGCACGGTGACCTTGGCGTGCGGGTCGCCCACCGTGATGGTGGTCCCGTCCTTCTCCAGCCGCGTCGGCACGTCCTTCGGTCCGGAGTAGGCCGGCCCGGCCTCCGCCGTGGCCGAAGGCCCGCCTTCCTCGGACTTCGACGGCTGGTGTCCGCTCCCGCAGCCCACCGCCGACATTCCCAGCACGGCCACCGCGGCCACCGCGGCGAACCCCCGACGCCTCATGCGCACGTCCTCCCCTTGCATTCAACGGAAACCCTAGGGGATGACCAGCGAAAACGCACAAAACAGTCGCCGCGGCAGCCGCATGCGAGGGTCAGCTCCGGCCGCGCAGCTCCCGGTACTTGGCGACGAGCGCCTTGGTCGACGTGTCCAGGCCGGGGACCTCCGCGCCCTCGGTCAGGGCCGGTTCCACCCGCTTGGCGAGGACCTTGCCCAGCTCCACACCCCACTGGTCGAAGGAGTCGATGTTCCAGACCGCGCCCTGGACGAACACCTTGTGCTCGTAGAGCGCGACGAGCTGGCCGAGCACGGACGGGGTCAGCTCACGGGCGAGGATCGTCGTCGTCGGCCGGTTGCCCCGGAAGGTCTTGTGCGGGACCAGTTCCTCCGCGACGCCCTCCGCGCGGACCTCCTCGGCGGTCTTGCCGAAGGCGAGGGCCTGGGTCTGGGCGAAGAAGTTGGCCATCAGCAGATCGTGCTGCGCCCTGAGTTCACCGCTCAGCTCGGCGACCGGCTCGGCGAACCCGATGAAGTCCGCCGGGATGAGCTTGGTGCCCTGGTGGATCAACTGGTAGTAGGCGTGCTGCCCGTTGGTGCCGGGCGTACCCCACACGACCGGGCCGGTCTGCCACTCGACCTGCTTGCCGTCCCGCGCCACGTACTTGCCGTTGGACTCCATGTCCAGCTGCTGGAGGTAGGCGGTGAACCTGGAGAGGTAGTGGCTGTACGGCAGGACCGCGTGCGACTGGGCGTCGTGGAAATTGCCGTACCAGATGCCCAACAGGCCCAGCAGCAGAGGGACGTTGGCCTCGGCGGGCGCGGTGCGGAAGTGCTCGTCGACCAGGTGGAAGCCGTCGAGCATCTCCCGGAACCGGTCCGGGCCGATGGCGATCATC
>NZ_JBFAET010000098.1:0-34290 GCF_040642095.1 Streptomyces sp. NPDC020362 | reverse complement strand
GTTCAGCACCGCCCCGGCCGTGCATACACGCTCACCCGGGCTCCTCGGACCCTCCGGGTCCCGCACTCCTCGAAGGACGCGGCGAGGACCTGCCGTTTCACCGTCTCCCGCGGATCCGGGCGCAGCGGCTGTCCCGCCGGATCGCGCAGGACGACGACCCGGCGTGCGGCGAGCAGCCGGGCGCGGATGACGGAGGGCCCGGCCTCCGTGCCGTACAGCTTGCCGGAGGGGGCGGGAGCGCGGTCCAGGGCGAGGCCGCGCAGCCCGCGCACGGAATCCGGGTCGGCCAGCGACCACACGCGTCGGCGGCCGGGCAGGTACGGCACTCCGTCGGCGCCCCGGCCGGCCGCGCGGACGGCGGCGGCGACGGCCGTGACGTCGTCCAGGCGGCCGGCCGGGGTGCGCAGGTCCGGGGTGACAGGCAGCAGCGCGGCCGGCGCGGCGCCCGCGGCCAGCACCGCGCCTCCGCCGCCTGCCGACCGGCTCCTGGACCGACATCGGCGGAGCGTTCGGGCCGCGCGGCCGCACCTACCTGCTGCGGCGCGAGACGCCGGGCGGCCGGGCGGCGCTGGAACTGTGGGACGTACGCGGGCAACGCCGTGTGTTGCGCTACGACCGCGGGGACCGCTACGGCCCGCTGCGGCGACCGCTACCTCCCCTCGGTGCCGTACCGCCGTACCTGCGACGGCACTTGACTTGGAGCGCTCTCGAAGTGATGGACTGCGCGCCGTTCACCGATTCACACAGGGGGAAACCATGAACGACTCACCGGTCGCGCTCATCACCGGCGGCGGCAGCGGCATCGGTGCCGCGGTCGCCCGGCAGCTGCTGGACGCCGGGTACCGGGTCACCGTCACCGGGCGCGGGGAGCGCAGGCTGCGGGAGTTCGCCGACAGTCTGGGCAATCCCGGCGAACTGATGACGGTCGCCGGCAGCGCGGCGGCATTCGAGGACGTGCAGGATGCGGTCGACCGCACGCTGAAGGCGTACGGCCGACTGGACACCGTCGTCGCCAACGCCGGCTTCGCCACCCACGACACGGTGGCCGACGGCGACCCGGCCGGCTGGACCGAGATGGTCCTCACCAATGTCCTCGGCCCGGCCCTGCTGATCCGCGCCTCCGTCGACGCCCTGAAGGAGACCCGTGGCCGGATCGTCCTCGTCGGCAGCGTCGCCGGTTTCGTGAACACGCCCGGCAACCTCTACGGCGCCACCAAGTGGGCGGTCACCGGACTCGCCGAGAACACCCGCCGCCAGGTCACGGAGTTCGGCATCGGTGTCACGCTGGTCGCTCCCGGCCGGGTGGAGACCCCGTTCTGGGACAGCACCGGCAGTCTGCCCCCGGGGCACCTGCTGACGGCCGAGCAGATCGCCGAATCGGTGGTCTGGGCGATCCGGCAGCCGGCCGGTGTCGACGTCAACACCGTGGTCGTACGTCCGCTGGGTCAGCCCAACTGACGTATGTCCGGCCTCAGTTGTTGGCTATGAACTGCTTGGCCAGCTGATCCCCGAGGGAGACTGCCGCGCTGTGGCTCTCGATGGGGGAGACCTTGGAGTTCTTGAACAGGATGTAGGTCACGCCGGAGTCGGCCCCGCCCGTGGCCGGGTCGGGGTCGATGCCGAGCGCCTTGGCGGTGGCGTACGAGGCCTCACCGATGATCTTCGTGGGGCCGGTGTCGCCGACGACGGCGTACTCGACCTTGTTGTTGTAGATGACGGCGACGACACCGCCGCCCTTGATGCCGGCGCCGGAGTAGTTCCAGATGCTGCTGGAACTGGGCACCACCACGTACGGCAGCGACTCGGCCTTCAGGGGCTTGCCGTCCGACTGGTGGAAGGCGGTGTCGTCCTGGTACCAGGGGTCGCGGTTCTCGTTGCAGTTGGTGGTGCGCTGGCCGTCGCAGTCGATGTCCATGTCGGCCTTCCAGAACACCGCGCCGTTCTTGCCGCACACGGGGACCGTGGCCGAGGTCTCGTCGTCGGTCTTGTACTTGCCGTTGGAGATCTGCGAGCAGGACGTCACCTTGGCGAGCAGATCGGCCGCGCTGACCGAGCCCTCCTGGGCCGAAGCGGGGGCGTTGGCCGAGGCGTTGGCGGGGAGCAGTCCGGCCGCGAGGAGGGCGGCACCGGAGGCCGCGGCGAGGGTCAGGGTTCGAAGGCGCACTGTGGGGGGCCCTTCTGTTAGGAAAGTTTCCTTACTGAGTGTCGTACAAGGTGGCCCCGTCCGCATGTCCTCGTCAACCCCTCGGGTGGAAGTCGAGCGCGTTAGGCCGTTTGGGGTGGTTTGCCCAGAGGGAAAGACTGGTCATGTCGAGCTGGGAGGTGACGTGCCATGTTCGTGCGCAGCATCTATGTGACCGGCGATCCCACGAAGATCGACACAGCCGTCCGGGCGCTGAACAGTGAAGGGCGGGATCTGCTCGAAGAACGCCCGGGCTACCGCGGAGCCGGGGTCTTCGTGGACCGGGAGCTCGGCAAGCTGCTGGGCGTGAGCTGGTGGGACTCTCCGCAGGCGCGGCACAACAGCGACGAGGTCATGAGCGAGCACAGACCGGCGCTGCTGGATCCGTTCGCGGGCACGCTCGCCGTGGAGAACTTCGAGGCGACGGTGGTCCACCCGGTCCAGGCGCCGCGGGTGGGCGGCGGGCTGCGTCTGACCCGGGTGGAGTTCGACCCCGCGGACGCCGACCTGATCGCCGACACCTTCCGCTCGATCGTGATCCCGCGACTGGAGACCCTGCACGGGCTGTCCAGCGCCACCCTGCTGGTCGACCGGGAGCGCGGCACGGGCCGGGCCGTCGTCCTCTTCGTCGACCGCGCCTCGATGGTCGCGTCCCGGGCCGGTCAGGCGGCAGCCCGGCACGAGGGCGCACCCAAGGCCCGCGTGAACGTCACCGGCCTGGAGGAGTTCGAGGTCGTCCACTCGGAGGTGCGCCTCAACTGACCTCGCATGCAAGGAAGTTCGGGAACGGCCGCCCGCGACGCCCGGATGGCGGGGCGGACGGCCCGTGCCGCGCGAGCGCGGGCCCGGGACGAAGTCCGTGGCCGGGGCTTAAGTCCGTGGCCCGGGCTGGAGATCGGGTGCTCCTGGCCCCGGGCCGAAGGCTGTGCGGTCCTCGGCCCGGGGTGGAAAAGCCGTACCGGCGTCAGCCCACCTCGAAGGTGGCCGGGTCGGGGCCGATCCGCCGGTCCTCGTTCAGGGCGCTGATCGCCGCGAGGTCCTCGTCGTCCAGGCTGAAGTCGAACACCTCGATGTTCTCCCTGATCCGCGACGGCGTCACGGACTTCGGGATCACGACGTTCCCCAGCTGGAGGTGCCAGCGCAGGACGATCTGTGCCGGGGTGCGCTGGTGCTTCTGTGCGATGGCGACGATGGCCGGCACCTCCAGCAGGCCCTTGCCCTGACCGAGCGGCGACCAGGCCTCGGTGGCGATGCCCTGTTCCGCATGGAGCGCGCGGGCCTCGCGCTGCTGCAGGTGCGGGTGCAGCTCGATCTGGTTGACCGCCGGGACGACCGAGGTCTCGGCGATGAGCCGCCGCAGGTGCCCGGGAAGGAAGTTGGACACACCGATCGCCTTCACGCGGCCGTCGGTGTAGAGCTTCTCGAGCGCCTTGTAGGTGTCGATGTACGTGTCCCGGGACGGCAGCGGCCAGTGGATCAGATACAGGTCCACGTAGTCGAGGCCCAGCTTTGCCAGTGACGCGTCGAACGCGCGGAGCGTGGCCTCGTACCCCTGGTCGCTGTTCCAGAGCTTGGTGGTGACGAAGACGTCCTCGCGGGGCAGGCCGGAGGCGGTGATGGCCTTGCCGGTGCCCTCTTCGTTGCCGTAGATCGCCGCTGTGTCGATGCTGCGGTACCCGGCCTCCAGGGCAGTGGCGACGGCCTGCTCGGCCTCGTCGTCCGGCACCTGCCACACGCCGTAGCCCAGCTGGGGCATCTCGACGCCGTTGTTGAGGATGATCGGGGGGACCTGGCTGCTCACGAGCTTGTTGATCCTTCGGTTGTCGACAGGTGGTGCTCCCATGGTCAACGATCACGGGCCAGGATGCATTCCTGACCGCGCAATCCGCACCAACTGACTGGCCAGTCAGTTCCAGGGGCCTCAGATTGGCCGGAAATGCATCCGACGTTATGGGTCCGGACCATTGACCGCGGGCTGTCCTGCCGGGACTCTGTATCGCGCCACCGGACGCGCTGATGAACCCGGTGCATGCATGTGAACGGCCTCTGGCCATGGCCGTTGTCTGCCCTCTGAGAACCCCCACCCTCAGGAAAGCGGGTACGCACACATGAACAACGCCCTGCTGCCGATCTCCCCCACGGACCGCCCCGGTCCGGAGACATCGGATGAAAAGGCCTGGCAAAGCCCTGGATATCAGGTCGTGGAAACCGCACTGGAGGTGACCGCCTACGCGCTCGCCGACCGTCGGCGGCCCGAGCCGCCCCCGGCCTCATGACGTCGGCGCCCCCGCGCACCGACGAGACCGCCGCCTGGCCGGCCGGCGAGTTCACCGAGCGGCTGCGCGCCGTCACCGCCGTCCGCTACCACGACCGGCACCCCTTCAACCTCCGTATGCACCGTGGCGAACTGACCCCCGCCGAGGTGCGCCGCTGGATCGTCGCCCGCTTCCACTACCAGCGGCACATCCCCGTCAAGGACGCGCTCATCCTTGCGGGCCTGGACGGGCCCGGCGAGCGCCGCACCTGGCTGCGCCGCATCCGGGACCACGACGGCACGGCCGAGGGCGGCCCCGGCGGGGAGGGCGGCATCGAACGCTGGCTGCGGCTCGGCGAGGCGGCCGGCCTCGGTCGCGAGGAGCTGTGGGACGTCTCCCGGGTGCCGCCCGGGGTCCGGTTCGCGGTGGAGGCCTACGTCACCTTCTGCCGGCAGCGCCCCGCGCTGGAGGCCGTCGCCGCCTCCCTGACCGAGCTGTCCGCCCCTGACCTGATGCGCACCCGCATCGCCGCCTTCGAGCGCCACTACCCGTGGATCGACCCGGCCGGACTCGCCTACTTCCGAACCCGCGTCACCCAGGGCGCCCGCGACGGAGCGGAGGCCCTCGCCCTGGTCCTCGCCCGGGCCCGCACCCGCGAGCAGCAGGAACGGGCGGTGGCCGCGCTCACCTTCAAGTGCGAGGTGCTGTGGGCGCTGCTGGACGCGGTGGACACCAAGCCCGGGAGCGGACCATGACGCCCCGGCCTCCCGCCCCCACCGGGGGCGTGACAGCCGGGAGGTCCGCACCCGCCCCGGGCGGGACAGCCAGGTCACCTGCCCCAGGTGAGAGGGCGGCGGCCGGGGAGTCCGCCCCTGTCCCGGGCGGGCCGGCCCGGCCTGCCGGCCCCACCCCGGGTGCTCCGCCCGGCCGTCCCGCCACCACCCCGGGCGGGTCCGTCTGGCGTCCCGCTCTCGCCCGGGGCGTGGTGCTGCGGCACGACCGGGTGCGGGACGCGGATCTGTTGCTGCTGCCCGAGCGCGTGGTCGTCCTGCACGGACGCGCGGGCAGCGTGCTCGGGCTGTGCGACGGCAGCCGGGCCACGGACGACATCGTCGCCGAGCTGTCCGCGGGCTTCCCCGGCGCACCGGTGGCGCGTGAGGTCCCGGACTTCCTCGGCCGGCTGCGCGGGGAGGGCTGGCTGACATGACGCCCGAACCCCCATGGGCCCTGCTCGCCGAACTCACCCACGCCTGCCCGCTGCGCTGCGGATACTGCTCCAACCCGGTCGAACTGACCCGCCGTTCGGCGGAGTTGACCACCGCCCAGTGGGCCGGGGTGTTCCGGCAGGCGGGTGCGCTCGGAGTCGTCCAGACCCACCTGTCCGGCGGCGAGCCGCTGGTGCGCCGCGACCTGCCCGACCTGGTGGCGGCCGCCGACACGGCGGGCCTGTACACCCAGCTCGTCACCAGCGGGGTGGGCCTCGGCGAGCGCAGGCTGGCCGGTCTGGTCGCGGCCGGGCTGCGCAGTGTGCAGCTCTCCGTGCAGCACGCGGACCCGGATGCCGCCGAACGGATCGCGGGCGTACGGTCGTTCGCGGCGAAGGAACGCGCCGCCCGGCTGGTCCGCGAGGCCGGCCTGCCCCTCGGGCTCAACGCGGTCCTGCACCGCGGCAACCTGGACGACGTCGACGCACTGATCCGGCTCGCCGTGGACTGGGGCGCGGACCGGATCGAGCTGGCCCACACCCAGTACCACGGCTGGGCGCTGCGCAACCGCGCGTCCCTGCTGCCCGCACCCGCCCAGGTCGAGCGGGCGCGCACCACCGTCGCCCGCTGGCGTGAACGGCTCGGCGGCACTCCGGAGCTGGTGTGGGTCGCCGCCGATCTGCTGGATGCCACGGCGAAGCCCTGCATGGGCGGCTGGGGCCGCGTCTCGCTCACCGTGGCCCCCGACGGCACGGTCCTGCCCTGCCCGGCCGCCGCCGGTCTGCCGGGCCTCGATCCGCCGAACGTCCGGGAGCGCCGACTGGACTGGATCTGGCGGGAGTCGGCGGCCTTCAACGCCTTCCGGGGCGAAGCCTGGATGCCCGAGCCCTGCCGCGGCTGCGCCCTGCGCACCACCGACCACGGCGGCTGCCGCTGCCAGGCGTACGCCCTCACCGGTGATCCGGCCCGCACCGATCCCGCGTGCCGGCACGCCCCTGACCACCACCTCGTACGCGACCTCGTGGCCGGGCCCAGGCGGCTCGCGTACGCCTACCGACAAGCCCGGCCAGAGGGAGGACCATGAGACGCCGACGCCTGAGGGCGGCCCTGACGGCACTCGCGCTCACCACCGCCGGCCTGGCCGCGCTCCCCGCGGCCGTACCCCCGGCCGTCGCGGCACCCGTCGCGGCCCGGCCCCGGCCCGCCCCCGCCACCGACTGGTCCAAGGCCGTGATCGACTCGACCATGGCCCGCTACACGCCGACGGGCATCGGCGGCTGGTCGTACCCGGTCGGCCTCTACCTCTACGGCCAGTACCTCACCTACCGGCGCACCCACGACGCGCGCTACCTCACCTATCTCAGGAGCTATGTCGACCGCTTCGTGAAGAGCGACGGCTCCATCGACCAGTCGTTCAACAACCTGGACAGCATGCAGGCCGGCCGCCTTCTGGTGATCCTGCACCACGAGACCGGCCAGGACCGCTACCGCAGGGCGGCGAAGAAGATCCGCGACCGCCTCGCCACCTACCCCCGTACCGGCGACGGCGGCTTCTGGCACGCCGACAACAGCAGCCGCGCCCACCAGCTGTGGGCGGACGGCGTCTACATGGTGAACCCGTTCCTCGTCGAGTACGGCAGGGAGTTCGGCGACAGCGCGTCCGCGGACGACGAGGCGGCGAGGCAACTCGCCGTCTACGGCGGCCATCTCCAGGTCGCGAACGGCCTGTTGAAACACGCCTACGACGAGTCGAGGACCGCGAGCTGGGCCGACCCGCAGACCGGCCTGGCCCCGGAGCACTGGTGCCGCGCGGACGGCTGGTACGCGATGGCGATCGTCGACGTGCTCGACGCGATCCCGGCGGACCATCCCCGCCGCGGCCAACTCCTCGGCATCTTCCGGCGCTTGGCCGCGGCCCTGGAGAAGTACCAGGACCCGGCCACCGGCCGCTGGTTCCAGGTCATGGACAAGGGGACGAGGAGTGACGACTGGACCGAGACGTCCTGCTCCAGCATGTTCACCTACGCACTGTCGCGCGGTGTCCGGCAGGGCTATCTCGACCCGCACTACGAGTCCGTCGCCCGGCGCGGTTACGAGGGCGTGCTGGCGAAGATCTCGCTCGGCGCGGACGGCCGGACGAACCTCGCCGACATCTCGGTCGGCACGAACGTCGGCGACTACGCGTACTACGCCGCCCGCACCCGGGCCACCAACGACTTCCACGGCCTGGGCGCCTTCCTGATCATGAACGAGCAACTGCGAGGAGGTTAGTGTCATGAGCACGACTAGAAGGAGGTTGTTCGGTGCCGCGCTGGGCGGCGCGGCCGGGGCCGCCGTCGGCCTGCCGGCCGCGCCCGCGGCCCGCGCCGCGTCCTGGCGGCTCAAGTGGTCCCCGTCCGCGAGCGGTGACGGACTCGGTGCCTTCGAGACCGTCGAGGACGACCGCGCCCACTCGCACCCCGCGGGACACCCGCACATCCACACCACCGGCGACAACTGGCGCTTCGACATGCACACCGTCGACCGCGACACCTCGACCGACCGCCAGCGGCAGGAGGTCACCGGCCTGCGCACGAGCGGCAGCAGCTACCTCGAGTGGACCCAGGGCCAGACCTGGCGGATCACGTACTCGATGTACATCCCCTCCTCCCTGAAGGCGACCACCACCTTCACGCACATCATGCAGATGAAGCAGCCCGGCAACGGCACTTCGCCGATCGTCGTCCAGTCCCTGCGGCGCGTGAACGGAAGGCAGACCGTCGAGCTCAGGCTCGCGATCGACGACATCCTCGTCGGCCGCACCGACCTGGAGCCGCTGCACGGCAAATGGACCGACGTCGACTTCCAGATCAAGGTCGGCAACGGCTCGGCGGGCTCCGTCCGCTGGATCCTCAAGAGCGGCTCGACCACGGTCGTCGACAGGACCAGGACCGGCGTCGACACCTTCCTCGCCGACCGCGTGCGCCCGAAATGGGGCATCTACCGCTCCCTGGGAGACACCTCCGGCTCCCTGCAGAACACGTACCTGCTGCTCACCGGCCTCCGCGGCTACCAACTCGTCTGAGGAACAGCCCTATGCGACCCCCCAACCCCCACGGGAGAGGTGCGGCGGCGATCGTCCTGTGCGTCCTCGCCGTCGTCCTCGGACTCACCCACCCCTCGGCCCTCGCGGCCCCGCAGCCCAGGCCCGGCCCGGCCGCCGTCCTCGACGTCCGCGACTACGGCGCCAAGGGCGACGGCTCCGCCAACGACACCCCCGCCATCGACAAGGCCGTCACCGCGGCGAACGCGGCCGGCGGCGGCACGGTCCGCTTCCCGGCCGGCACCTACCGGTCCAAGAACACCATCCACATGAAGAGCAACGTGACGCTCCAAGTCGACAAGGGCGCCACGATCCAGGGCTCCTCCGCGGACACCTACGACAAGCCCGAGCCCAACCCGTACGACGCCTACCAGGACTACGGGCACAGCCACTTCCGCGACGCGATGATCTACGGCGACAGGCTGACGAACATCGGCTTCGTGGGCGGCGGGGTCATCGACGGCGCGGGCGGCCTGATCACCGGCAACCCGAAGCCCGGCGAGGCAGACAAGATCATCTCGCTGACCCGCTGCGACGGGCTGCGCCTCGGCGACGGCCTCACCCTGCGCCGCGGCGGCCACTTCGCCGCGCTCGTCAACGGCTGCAGGAACGTCGTCTCCGACCACCTCACCATCGACACCGCGAGCGACCGCGACGGCTGGAACATCATCTCCACCACGGACGTCACGGTCACCGACGCGAACATCAAGGCCAATGACGACGCCCTCGTCTTCAAGAGCGACTACGCGCTCGGCGCCAAGCTGCCCAACGGCCATGTCCGGGTGAACGACTCGGTCCTGTCGGCGAAGTGCTGCAACGCCCTGATGTTCGGCTCCGAGACCTGCGGGGACTTCTCCGACTACCGGTTCGAGAACATCCGCATCGAGGGCGCCGACAAGTCCGGCCTCGGCATGGTGTCCATGGACGGCGCGAAGATCTCCGACGTCCACTACCGCAACATCACCATGACGAACGTCCACTCCCCGATCATGGAGAAGATCGGCACCCGGAAACGCTGCGGCAACCATCCCGGCGTCGGGTCGATCAGCGACATCACCTACGACCACATCACCGCCACCGGCAACAGCCCCTCCTTCAGCCCGACCCTGTGGGGCGAGAGCGGCCACCGGATCAGCGGGATCACCTTCACCGACGTCGACATCACCGTCCCGGGCGGCAACGGCACCATGCCCACCGGAGTACCGGCCGACGACCCCAAGGACTACAACCCGAAGAGCATCGGCACCCGGCCGGCCTACGGGTGGTACCTGCACAACGCCGACGACATAGGGTTCACCGACAGTTCGGTCAGGTTCGCCGCGAACGACGGACGGCCCGCGGTGATCGCCAACGCGGCGAGCGACATCCGCTTCACCCGCTTCACGGCCCAGCGGGGCAGCTCCGCACCCCACGACGCCGGCTTCCAGGACGTCAGCGGCTACTGCCTGACGGACAGTCGTACCACCTCCGGCGGCGCCCTGCGCGTCTCGTCCGCAGGCTCCACCGAGAACTGTTCAACGGCGGTCGGGCCGAGCGATGAGCAGAACCCGCGCCAGGACTTCCTGCGCAACTCCGTCGGCGGCCTCTTCCTGCACTGGGGCCTGCGCACCGCACCCGCCCACACCAGCTGCACCGCCTGGGAGAAGGACGTCACCGACGGCGGCTGGACACCGGACTACTGGGTGGACCAAGCCCGCAGACTGCACACGCAGTACCTGGTCCTGGCGACCTTCCACAGCCGCCTGGGCTACGCACGCCCCTGGCCCTCGAGGATCCCCGGATCCTGCTCCACCAAGCGTGACTTCCTCGGTGAGCTGATCAGTGCGGCGAAGGCCAAGGGCATGAAGGTCGTCCTCTACATGACCGACGACCCCCAGTGGCACGACGAGGGCGGCCACGAGTGGCTCGACTCGGCGGCCTACTCCGCCTACAAGGGCAAGAACGTCGACCTGACCACCCTCGACGGCTTCGGGCAGTTCAGCTACGACAACTTCTTCGAGGTCATGGACCGCTATCCCGACCTCGGCGGCTTCTGGATCGACAACGACAACGCGTACTGGGAGAGCCACAACCTCTACCAGCAGATCTACCAGAAGCGCCCCAACTACACGCTCAGCAACAACAACGAAGACACGCCGATCATGGACATGATCAGCAATGAGCAGAAGACGGGGATGACGCCCGCCTACGACTACCCACAGGCGGTCTACACGGCCCAACCCCGCCTGACCGAGGCCGACTTCAAACTGCCGTCGACCGGTGCCTGGTGGTACGACGGCTCGGACCCGTCCGTCGACAGGAGGCTCACCCTCGGCCGCCTGATCACGAACGCGGGTTCCTCGGTGAAGGCTCTGATGGCGGAGACCGCCCAGGTCAACGGCCGGTTCCCGGCGAACCAGGCATCCTTCAACACCTTCGCCGATTCCTATCTCGCCCCCATCTGGGAGTCCCTGCACGGCACCGAGGGCGGCGGCTACATGTACGGCGGCCTCAAGCCCGGCTTCTGGAACGACGGCGCACACGGCGTCACGACGGTCAGCAAGACCGACGCCAACCTCCAGTACGTCCACGTCCTGACCCCACCGAGCACCGGCACCCTGCGCATCCGCGACAACGGCTACCGCATCGCCTCCGTCACCAACCTCCGTACGGGCAAAGCGGTTTCGTGGTCGCAGTCGGGCGGTGTGCTGACGCTGACCGGCCTCGGCGACTGGGACCCGTACGACACCGTCTTCAAGGTCACCACGGCCGGCCGCCAGGGCATCCTCGCCGGCGTCAGGGTCACGGCGAGCGCCTCGGCGAGCGGACACGTGGGCGGGGCGACCGGCGACGGCGACTACCTCACCTACTGGGACAACAACAAGACGCTGCCCGTGAACCTCACCTTCGACCTGGGCTCGGCGAAGAAGGTCCAGTACATCGGGCTCAACCAGCGCGAGGACTCCGTCGCCTACGCCCGCTCGGCCACCGAGCAGTCGGCGCGGATCAAGGACTACAAGGTCTATCTGAGCAACGACGGCTCGACCTGGGGGAGTGCGGTCAAGGCCGGGCAGCTCCCAAGTCGCCGCGGAATACAGGGCATTGACCTCACCGCGGCCGACGCCCGCTTCGTCCGCCTGGAGGTCGACACCACCTGGGCCGCCTCCAGCGACACCAGCCGCTACAAGCGGTTGCGGATCGACGAGGCGTGGATCGGCACGTCGTACGCCACACCGGCGGCCCTCGCCCCGAAGTCGGACAACGGGCAGTCGCTGCGTCCCGCGATGGGCTGGAGCAGCTGGAGCTTCGTGCGCCGCCGGCCGACCGAGGCGAAGATCAGGGCACAGGCCGACGCGCTGGCGTCGAGCGGGCTCAAGGACCACGGGTTCGTGTACGTCAACCTCGACGACTTCTGGCAGAAGTGCGACTCCAACGGATTCGTCGTCGACTCCTACGGCCGCTGGACCGTCGACGCCGCCAAGTTCCCCGGCGGCATCAAGGCCCTCGCCGACTACGTCCACTCCAAGGGCCTGAAGTTCGGCTTCTACGTGACACCCGGCATCGCCAAGAACGCCGTCACCAGGAACACCCCGATCGAGGGCACCTCGTACCACGCGAAGGACATCGCGGACACCTCGAAGACCGAGAAGAACTACAACTGCAAGAAGATGTACTACATCGACTACTCCAAGCCGGGCGCGCAGGAGTTCGTGAACTCGTGGGCGAAGCAGTTCGCCTCGTGGGGAGTCGACTACCTGAAGATCGACGGAGTGGGCAGCCAGGACATCGCCGACGTGCAGGCCTGGGACAAGGCGCTGCGCGCGAGCGGACGGCCGATCAACTTCGCGCTCTCCAACAACCTTCCGATCGCCGACGCCGCCAACTGGCCCAAGCTCGCGAACAGTTGGCGCACCCAGGGTGACGTCGAGTGCTACTGCGGCCCTGGCCCCAACGGCAGCGGCTATCCGCTCACCGACTGGTCCCATGTCACCAAGCGGTTCGACTCGGCCGCCTCCTGGCAGCAGTACGCGGGACCCGGCGGCTGGAACGACCTGGACTCCCTGGAGGTCGGCAACGGCGACCAGGCGGGCCTCACCGCCGACCAGCGGCGCTCCCACTTCACCCTGTGGGCGATGGCCGCCTCGCCCCTGCTGCTCGGCACCGACCTCACCCAACTCGACTCCGTCGACAACGCGATGCTCACCAACGACCGGCTGATCGGCGTCGACCAGGACGGCGTGGCCGCGAAACGGATCGTGAACAGCGGTGTCAAGCAGGTCTGGAGCAAACGCGAGAGCAGCGGCGACTACGTGGTCGCGCTGTTCAACACCGGCACCTCCGGCAACTCCACGGTGAGCGTGAACTGGTCGCAGGTCGGCTTCACCGGCTCCGGCGACGTCACCGACCTGTGGTCCGGCTCCCACAAGGGCACGGTCGCCGACACCTACGGCGCGACCCTGCGCCCGGGGGAGACTCGGCTGATCAGGGTCACGCCCGTCGACTCCCTCAAGGAGGCCAACTCCGCTCAGCAGACGGCCGCTTCGCCCGGCATGGCCGTCGCCCCCTACGAATACCTCGGCTGGGGCAGCCCGCAGAACCCCGCCTCCGTCATGTCCGCGACCGGCGTCAAGTGGTTCACCCTCGCCTTCGTCCTCTCCGACGGCACCTGCAACCCGAAGTGGGACGGTTCACGTCCGCTGACCGGCGGCAGCGACCAGTCCGCGATCAACTCGATCAGATCCGCCGGCGGTGACGTCGTCGTCTCCGTCGGCGGCTGGAGCGGGGCGAAGCTCGGCGAGAAGTGCTCCAGCGCCGCCAAGCTCGCCGGCGCCTACCAGAAGGTGATCGACGCCTACAGGCTGAAGGCGCTCGACATCGACATCGAGAACACCGAGTGGTCCAACGCCACCGTGCGCCAGCGGGTCGTCGACGCGCTGAAGACCGTCAAGGCGAACAACCCCGGCCTCAAGACGATCATCACCTTCGGCACGACGACCGGCGGACCCGACTCCACCGGCGTCGACATGATCAAGCGGGCCGCCAACTCCGGGCTGGCGAACGACGTCTGGTGCATCATGCCGTTCGACTTCGGCGGCGGCACCACCACCATGGGCACGCTCACCACCCAGGCCATGGAAGGCCTCAAGGCCCGGGTCAAGTCGGCGTACGGCTACAGCGACGCCACCGCCTACGCCCACATCGGACTGTCGTCGATGAACGGAAAGACCGACGACTCCGGCGAACGCGTCCGCGTCGCCGACTTCAGGACCATGCTCGCCTACGCCCGGCAGCACCACATCGGGCGCCTCACCTACTGGTCCGTCAACCGCGACCGCCCCTGCGGCTCGGGCACCGACGGCGATGCCTGCAGCGGCGTCTCGCAGCAGCCCTACGACTACCTCAAGGTCTTCACCCAGTACACGGGTTGAGGGGAACCCCCATGAATCTGAAGAGAGTTCTGCCGTACGGCGTCGCCACGGCCCTCGCCCTGCCCCTCGCGGGCCTGAGCCAGGGCACCGCGCTCGCCGCCACCGACTACCAGGCCGAGAGCGCCCGGATCTCCCAGGGCACCGTGGCCACCAACCACACCGGATACACCGGCACCGGCTTCGTCGACTACACCAACATCAAGGGCTCCTATGTGGAGTTCACGGTGAACGGGGCCTCCGCGGCCACCTCGGCGGTGACCTTCCGGTACGCCAACGGCACCGCCGTCGACCGGCCCATGGACATCTCCGTGGGCGGCACGGTCGTCGCCTCCGGCGTGTCCTTCCCGGCCACTGCCGACTGGAACACCTGGGCCACCAAAACCGTCAACGTCCCTCTGAAAGCGGGCTCCAACAAGATCCGCGCGACCGCCACCACCGCCGACGGCGGCCCCAACCTCGACCGCATCAGCGTCGACGCGGCAGCCGACACCCAGGCCCCGACCCGCCCCGGCCAGCCGAGCTGCTCCGACATCGGCGAGGACGGGCTCACCCTGGCCTGGGGTGCCTCGACGGACGACGTGGGCGTGACGGCGTACGACATCTACGAGCACGGCAACAAGATCAGTGAGGCACCGGGGAGTTCGACCTCCAAGGCGCTGACCGGCCTCAGCCCCAATACCACCTACAACCTCACCGTCATCGCCCGCGACGCAGCCGGCAACACCTCCTCCGCCAGCCCCGTCGTCGACTGCACCACCAGGCCCAGCTCCGACACCACCCCGCCGACCGAGCCGGGCACGCTCTCCGCCGCCGACGTCACCGCGAACAGCGCCGATCTGACCTGGGGTGCCGCCACGGACGACCGGGCGGTCGCCGCCTACGACGTGCGCAGCGGGAGCACCGTCTACAAGACCGTCACCGACGGCACGTCCACGACGCTCACCGGGCTCGCCTGCAACAGCCCCTACTCGCTGAACGTGGTCGCCCGCGACGCCGCGGGCAATGTCTCGCCCGAGAGCAACACGGTGAACTTCACCACCAAGGCGTGCGCGACGGACGGCGGCGTCCCGTCCTCCATCGCCACGCTCTCCACCGGCTGGACCATCCCCTGGGGCACCTACTGGATGCCCGACGGCAAGACCGCGCTGGTCACCGAGCGGGACGACTTCCGGGTCTGGAAGGTGACCAAGGACGGCACGAAGACCCAGGTCGGCACCGTCCCCAACGCGGTCACCACCAACGGCGAGGGCGGCCTGCTCGGCGTCGCCGCCGACCCCAAGTGGGACGCCAACCACTACGTCTACTTCATGCACACCGCGTCCGAGGGCAACCGCGTGGTCCGCATGACGTACGACGGCACGAAGCTCAGCGACTACAAGATCCTGCTCCAGGGCATCAAGAAGAACCGCTACCACAACGGCGGCCGCCTCGCCTTCGGCCCCGACGGCTACCTGTACGTCTCCACCGGCGAGGCCCAGACCCCCGACCTCGCGCAGGACAAGAACTCCCTGAACGGCAAGATCCTGCGCATGACGACCGACGGCAAGCCGGCCCCGGGCAACCCGTTCGGCAACTACGTCTACTCCCTGGGCCACCGCAACCCGCAGGGTCTCGCCTTCGACCGCAGCGGGCGCCTGTGGGAGGCCGAGTTCGGCAACAGCTCCAAGGACGAGCTGAACCTCGTCAAGCCGGGTGCCAACTACGGCTGGCCAACCTGCGAGGGCAACTGCAACGTCTCCGGGATGACCAACCCCAAGGCCACCTGGAACGTCTCCGAGGCCTCGCCCAGCGGCATCGCCATCGTCCGCAACGTGATCTACATGGCCTCCCTGCGCGGCGAACGCCTGTGGCGCATCCCGATCGAGGGGGACACCGAGAAGGTCGGCACACCGACCGCGTACTACGTCGGTTCCTACGGCCGGCTGCGTACCGTCACCAAGGTGCCGGGCGCCGACCAGCTGTGGCTGTCCACCACCAACTGCGACAACAACGGAGGCGCGGCGGACGGATCCGACAAGATCTTCAAGGTGACGATCGGCTGAGGGCCGTCAGGCCCGGTAGAGGGCCTCGACCTCGGTCTCGTACGCCTTCTCGATCGCCTTCCGCTTCAGCTTCAGCGACGGTGTCAGCAGGCCGTGCTCCTCGGTGAACGGCTGCGCCAGGATGCGGAAGGTGCGGATCGACTCGGCCTGGGAGACGAGGGTGTTGGCGGCGACCACCGCCCGTCGCACCTCCGTCTCCAGGTCCGGGTCGCGCACCAGCTGCGCGGCCGTCAGCTGCGGCTTCCCGCGCATCTGCAGCCAGTGCTCGACGGCCTCCTGGTCGAGGGTGACCAGGGCCGCGATGTAGGGACGGTCGTTGCCGACGACGATGCACTGGTTGACCAGCGGATGGTCACGGACCCGCTCCTCCAGGACACCGGGGGAGACGCTCTTGCCGCCGGAGGTCACCAGGATCTCCTTCTTGCGGCCGGTGATGGTCAGATAGCCGTCCTCGTCGAGCGAGCCGAGGTCGCCGGTGGCGAGCCAGCCGTCGTGCAGGGTCTCGTCGGTGGCCTTCGGGTTGTTGAGATAGCCCTGGAAGACGTTCCCGCCGTGCAGCCAGATCTCCCCGTCGTCCGCGAGGTGCACGGTGACGCCCGGGATGGCCTGGCCGACCGTGCCGTAGCGGGTGCGCTCCGGCGGGTTCGCGGTCGCCGCCGCCGTCGACTCGGTCAGGCCGTAACCCTCGTAGATCTGCACGCCCGCGCCGGCGAAGAACAGCCCCAGCCGGCGGTCCATTGCCGAGCCGCCGGACATCGCGTTGCGGATCCGCCCGCCCATCGCCGCGCGCACCTTGGCGTACACGAGCTTGTCGAACAGCTGGTGCTGCATCCTGAGGCCCGCCGACGGGCCCGGCCCGATGCCCCAGGCCTTGGCCTCGACGGCCTCGGCGTACTTCACGGCGATCTCGACCGCCTTCTCGAACGGTCCCGCCTTCCCGTCCTTCTCCGCCTTGCGCCGCGCCGCGTTGAAGACCTTCTCGAAGATGTACGGCACCGCGAGGATGAACGTCGGCCGGAACGCGGCCAGGTCCGGCAGCAGCGCGGCCGCGTGCAGCTGCGGCTGGTGCCCGAAGCGGACGCGCCCGCGGATCGCCGCGACCTCCACCATCCGTCCGAAGACGTGCGCCAGCGGAAGGAACAGCAGCGTGGACGCCGCGTCGTCCTTCTTGGTGTGGAACACCGGTTCCCATCGCTGGATCATCGTGTCCGCCTCGAACATGAAGTTCGCGTGGGACAGGACACAGCCCTTGGGGCGGCCCGTGGTGCCCGAGGTGTAGATGATCGTGGCGATCGAGTCGGGGGTGACCGCCTGCCGGTGCCGGTGCACCACCTCGTCGTCCAGGTGCGCGCCCGCGTCGTACAGGTCCCGCACACAGCCCGAGTCCAGCTGCCACAGCCGTTGCAGCTGCGGGAGCCGGTCGATGACGGTCGCGATGGTCATCGCGTGGTCCTCGTGCTCCACGATCGCCGTCGACACCTCGGCGTCGTAGAGCATCCAGAAGCACTGCTCGGCCGAGGACGTCGGGTAGATCGGGACCACCTGGGCGCCGACCGTCCACAGCGCGAAGTCGAACAGGGTCCACTCGTAGCGGGTGCGGGACATGATCGCGACCCGGTCGCCGAAGCGGACGCCCTGCGCGAGGAGCCCCTTGGCGAGCGCGAGGACCTCGTCGCGGAACTCGGCGGAGGTCACGTCCCGCCACTCACCCGTTTCGTCCTTGCGGCCGAGGGCGATGTGCAGGGGATCCGTCTGGGCATGGTCGAAGACGGCATCGGCCAGGCCGCCGACCGGCGGCGCCGACGCCAACGGAGGGTTGGTGAACTCGCGCAAACCTCGCTCCCCGTCTCCTCGCTCCTCGGTCACGCCCGCGATGCTCCGCTCAGCGCCGTGAAAGCTACCTCACACTTTCGCCGGGCGGGAGGGGCATGGAAACCCAGCAAACCGCGCCTTCTGCCCGGACGGCGACCGGAAAATGCCCTCACATGGGGAAGGGCCGGACACAATACTGACGGGTCAGTAAGTTTCGGCTCCGTAATCTCCACCGAATCTGTACGACCCGATTACCGCCCACGGTCCTGACCTCACACGGCGAAAGGGCGGCCCCGGGCACCCCGGGACCGCCCTCGCCGCATCGCCCGTCACCTGCGCGAGGGCACCGCCGCAGCCTCCTGCCCCACGGCGCCGGACGCCGCCGTCGCCGCGGGCCGCGGGGCCCGCACCAGCACCAGCACCAGGGCGCCCGCGGCGATCCCGGCGAGGCCCGCGACCACCAGCGTGCCGTTCAGACCCGAGGCGAACGCTGCGCGCAGCGTGTGCCCGGACACGCTGCCGCGCAGCGCCGCCGCCCCGCCGCCCGCCAGGGCATGGGCCGCACCGTGCGGGAGCGGGCCGGTCATCCGGGAGGTCAGCACGGTGCCGAACACCGCGACGCCGAGCGCGTACCCCAGCTGCCGGACGGTGTTCACCGCGCCGCCCGCCATCCCGGCGCGCTCACCCGGCACCGCCGCCAGCGCCGCACCGGCGACGGTCGGCGAGACGAACCCGGTGCCCACGCCCACCAGCACGAATCCCGGCGCCAGGGCCGTCCAGCCGGAACCCGCGTCCAGCACGGCCTGGCAGATGTTCCCCGAGCCGATCAGCAGCAGTCCGCCGCCGATGGTCAGCCGGGCCGGTACGCCGTGCAGCAGCCGCCCCACCAGCACCGCGACGATCATCGCCGCGACCGTCATCGGCAGCAGCGTCAGCCCGCCGCGCACCGGGCTCATGCCGAGCAGCGTCTGCATCCAGATCGACAGGTACGGCGTCACCCCGAACGCCACCCCGTTGAAGGCGAACGCCCCCACCATCACGCCCACGAACGCCGGCTTGCGCAGCAGGGCGAGGTCCAGCAGCGGATGCGCCGCCCGCCGCTCCACGAGCACGAAGACCACCAGTGCCAGTGCCGCGCAGGCGAACGCCGTGAGGGCCGCGGGCGCCGTCCAGCCGTCCTCGCCGGCCCGCACCACCGCATAGGTGACCCCGCCGGCGAAGCAGGCGAAGGCGACCGTGCCCGCCCAGTCGACCTGCATCCCGCGCGGCCCCCGCGACTCCGGCACCATGCGCAGCGTCAGCCACACCTCGACCACGCTCACCGGCAGGTTCACGAAGAAGATCCACCGCCAGCCGGGCCCCTCGGTGAGCAGACCGCCCAGCACCGGGCCGATCGCCGCGGCTCCGCCGCTCACCGCGCCCCACACCCCGAGCGCAGCCGACCGCCGCGCCCCCTGGTAGACCGAGCCCAGCAGTGGCAGAGTCGTCGCGAACATCGCCGCGGCGCCGACCCCCTGCAGCGCCCGCGCTGCCACCAGCACAGCCGGCCCCGACGCCAGCCCGCACAGCAGCGACGCCACCGCGAACAGCACCACACCCGCCACGTGCACCCGGCGGCGCCCCAGAACGTCGGCGGCGGCTCCCACCCCCAGCAGCAGCGCCGCCAGCGCGAGCGCGTACCCGTCGACCACCCACTGCAGATCGCTCAGCGAGGCGTGCAGCGCGCCCGCCATGTCCGGCAGCGCCACCACCACGATCGTCACGTCCAGCAGCAGCATGAACGTGCCCAGGCACACGGCCGTGAGCGTCCCCCATGTACGCATGTCCTCAACTCCCTGTACGACGGCTGCGTATCGCTCCGTACGATGCGTACGAGACGGCCGATCGGAACGGAACCGGCCACCATGACGAGGAAATCCGACAGGTGAGTCCATGCTGACGATGGAATCCGACATCTTCGACCACCTCGATCTCCAGCTGCTGTCCGCCCTGGAGATCGACGGCCGGGCCCCCTTCAGCCGGATCGGGCAGGTGCTCGGCGTCTCCGACCAGACGATCGCGCGCCGCTTCCGCCGCCTGTCCGCCGAGGGGGGCCTCAGGGTCGTGGCGCTGCGCGACGCCGAGGCCCTCGGCCAGGACCAGTGGATGCTCCGCCTGCGCTGCGCCCCCGACAGCGCCTCCGTCATCGCCGACGCGCTCGCCAAACGCCCCGACACCTACTGGATCGGACTGGCCGCCGGCGGCACCGAAATCGTCTGCATGACCCGGCCGCGCAGCCCCGGCGACCACGACGACCTCCTCCTCGGCAAGCTGCCGCGCACCCCGAGCGTGGTGGAGATCCGTGCCCAGCAGCTCCTGCACCGCTTCTACGGCGGCCCCGCCGGCTGGCTGCCCAAGTTCCGGGCGCTGAGCGACGACCAGATCGCCGCCCTGCGTCCCGAGCGCCCGGTCCCCGCCGGACCGGCCCGCATCGAGCCCGAGGACGAACCGCTCCTCGCCGTCCTGCAACACGACGGCCGCGCCACCCACCCCGAGCTGCAGCGCGCCACCGGCCGTTCCGAGTCCGCCGTCAAACGCCGCCTGGCCGCACTGCTCGCCTCCGGGGCCGTGTACGTCGACGTCGAGTACAACTCGGAGGTCCTCGGCTACGCCCGGGCCGCCGTCCTGTGGATCACCACCGCCCCCGCCGCCCTGCACGCCGTAGGAGAGGCCCTTGCGACCCACGACGAGATCGCCTTCGCCTCGGCCACCGCCGGCCCCTCCCACATCGTGGTCACCGCGGTCGTCCGCGACACCGCAAGCCTGTACGCCTACCTGAGCGGACCCCTCGGCCGGCTGGAGGGGGTGCAGCACGTGGAGACCACGCCGTTCCTGCGCCGGGTGAAGCAGCTGACGTATCAGCGTGCGCCGCGCTGACCCCGGTGCAACCGCTCCCCGCCCCCCAGGATCGCCGCCGCCAGGGCGTTCGCCGCGCCCTCCGCGGCGCCCCGCCGGCAGCCGTGCACCAGGACGAAGTCGACCTTGCCCAGCTCCGGCAGGCCCGCCCGGTCCGGCAGCCGCAGCAGGGCCGGTGGGATCAGCCGGCGCGAGTGGGCCATGACACCGAGCCCGGCGCGGGCGGCGGCGATCAGGCCATTGAGGCTGCCGCTGGTGCAGACGATGCGCCACTCGCGCCCCTGGGCCTCCAGGGCCTGCAGGGCACGGGCCCGGGTGATGCCGGGCGGGGGATACACGATCAGCGGGACCGGCCGGTCGGGATCCAGCCGCAGGTGCTCGGAGCCGATCCACACCAGGTCGTCACGCCACACCAGCTCCCCGCTCGGATCCTCGGGGCGCCGCTTGGCCAGCACCAGATCGAGCTTGCCGGCGGCCAGCTGCGCGTGCAGGGTGCCCGACAGCTCCACCGTCAGCTCCAGGTCGACCTCCGGGTGGTCGTAGCGGAAGCCCTCCAGGATCTCCGGCAGACGGGTGAGGACGAAGTCCTCCGAGGCGCCGAAGCGCAGTCGGCCCCGCACCCGGGTGCCGGTGAAGAACGCCGCCGCCTGCTCGTGCACCTCCACCAGCCGGCGCGCGAAGCCCAGCATCGCCTCGCCGTCCTCGGTCAGCTCCACGGAGTGGGTGTCCCGGGAGAACAGCTGGCGGCCGGTGGCGTCCTCGAGCCGGCGCACATGCTGGCTGACCGTCGACTGACGCAGCCCGAGGCGCCGGGCTGCCTGGGTGAAGCTGAGCGTCTGGGCCACCGCCAGGAACGTGCGCAGATGCGTGGGGTCGTACACGGCGCCAGCGTACGCCCGGTCATCGTGGAGCGTGATGACAGTAAGAACGGTATGCGGGATTCCCGATCGGCCGCGGGGAGAGGACGATGGGGAGGGTCCTGCGGACCCGTGACGAGCCACCCGACCCAAGAGCACGTGGAGCACCGTGAAACGCCTGCGCTGGCCGAGCCGGATGCCGATCGACCCGTACATCGTGCTGCTGCTCGGCACCGTGGGCGTCGCCGCGCTCTTCCCGGCCCACGGCACCGGCGCCGAGGTGGCCTCGGGCGCGTCGACGGCCGCGATCGCCTTCCTCTTCTTCCTCTACGGCGCCCGGCTCTCCACCCGTGAGGCACTGGACGGCCTCAAACACTGGCGCCTGCACGTCACCGTGCTGGCCTGCACCTTCCTCGTCTTCCCGGTGCTGGGCATCGCCGCCCGCGGCCTGGTCCCGGTGCTGCTGACCCAGCCGCTCTACCAGGGGCTGCTGTTCCTCACCCTGGTGCCGTCCACGATCCAGTCGTCGATCGCCTTCACCTCGATCGCCCGGGGAAACGTGCCTGCCGCGATCTGCGCCGGCTCGTTCTCCTCGCTGGTCGGCATCGTCATCACGCCGCTGCTCGCGGCGGCGCTGCTCGGCAACTCCGGCGGCGGGTTCTCCGCCGACTCGCTGGTGAAGATCGTGCTCCAGCTGCTCGTGCCGTTCCTCGCCGGGCAGGTGCTGCGGCCCTGGATCGGCGCCTTCGTCGCCCGGCACAAGAAGGTCCTCGGCCTGGTCGACCGCGGCTCGATCCTGCTGGTCGTCTACACCGCGTTCAGCGAGGGCATGACCCAGGGCATCTGGCACCAGGTGAGCCCCGCACGGCTGGGCTCACTGCTCGCCGTCGAGGCCGTGCTGCTCGCCGTGATGCTGGTCCTGACCTGGTACGGGGGCAGGGCGCTCGGCTTCGGCCGGGAGGACCGGATCGCCATCCAGTTCGCCGGGTCGAAGAAGTCCCTCGCCTCCGGCCTGCCCATGGCGAGCGTGCTCTTCGGCGCGCACGCCTCCCTGGCCGTGCTGCCGCTGATGCTCTTCCACCAGATGCAGCTGATGGTGTGCGCGGTCATCGCCAAGCGGCGGGCCCACGACCCGCAGGAGCCCGTTGGGCCGTCAGCCGCCCACACGGTCCAGGGGCAGCCACAGGACCGTGTCTCTCGGTGACCGCTGCACCTTCGGGTCGGCCAGCTCCTCGTCGGTCAGCACGCGGTCCCAGACGCGCACCTCGTCGATCGCGCCGGTGAAGAAGGCCCTGCTGTCCATGCGCTGGCCGATGTGGACGCCGAAGGCGTCGTTGCGGCTGACGGAACCCGGCACGTCGGCGACGCCGGACTCCACGCCGTCGACGGACAGGGACAGCCTGCCGGCGCCCCGGCGCAGCACCGCATGGTGCCACTGGCCGTCGTTGTAGGCCGTGGACGTGCGGACGAACGCGGTCTGCGGAGTGGCGGCGCCGTTCCGCACGGTGATGAGGCCCTGCAGCCGGTTGTTCGCAGGCTCTCCGCGCAGCCACACCTGCGGCTGACCGGTGCCGACCCCGCCCATCCACAGCAGCGGCTGCTCCCCGGTGGTGGCCGTGTACCGGAACCACAGGGACGCGGTGAAGTCCTTGCTGCCCAGGGGCAGCTCCGGGCGGTACGGCAGGCGCACGGCGTCGTCGGTGCCGTCGAACTCCAGCGCGCCGCCCCGGACCCCGTCCGTCTCCTCGGCGCCGCCGAGCACCGCGGCCGGACGGGCGTACGGGGCGTAGTCGGCGGTGTGCGGGTCGGGACCGCGGCGCGGGGCGAGCCAGTCCTCGGTGAAGCGGGCGAAGCGGATCTCGTCGCGCGCGTCGACCGCCCCGCCCTCGTACAGCAGGCCCACGGTGTCGTGGTCGGCGCGTACCAGGTCGGAGTAGCCGGACCAGTCCGTGGTGACGACCGTGCCGCGGTCCACGCTGTCCCAGGTGCGGCCGCCGTCGTAGGAGGAGCGGATCATCATCGTGCGGCGCCGGTCGGGGTCGGCGGGGCAGGAGAGCAGGATGCGGTCGCCCAGGCGCAGCATGGAACCCTGCACCATCGGGGCGTACAGGTCCGGCAGGTCGTGGAAGGGCGCCGTGAAGCTGGTGCCGCCGTCCCGGCTGACGGTCTGGGTGCGGTGGCCGAGGTCGGTGCCGTCCTGCTCCCGGCCGCTGACCAGTATCGAGCCGTCCGTGCGTTCGGCCAGGGTGAGTTCGGAGGGCTTCTGCCGGAAGGTGCCGTCGTCGGCGATCGGCCAGGTGTCGGTGGCGCCGATGCGCCAGTGACCGCCGTGGTCGTCGCTGACGATCAGCGCGGCGTGGTTGGCGGTGACCCGGCTGCCGTCCCACGTCTCGGTGTTGACCCCGAAGACCAGCCGGCCGGCGTACCGGCCACGGGTGAGCTGGATGCCGTGCACGGGGCCCGTCGCGTACCACGAGTTCCAGTCGGCGGGCAGGATCTCGGGGCTCAGATCGCGCGGCGCGGACCAGGTCAGGCCGTCGTCGTCGCTGTACTGCAGGTGCGGGGTGCGGTCACAGGGCACCGTGCAACTGGCGCTGTCCGTACGGCCGGTGTTGTAGGTCTCGGCGATCCAGATCCGGCCGGTGTCGCGGTCCACGACCGGTGCCGGGTTGCCGTGGGTGTCGCCCGCGCCGTCGTTGACCACCTGCAGCGGGCTCCAGGTGCGCCCGCCGTCGGTGGAGCGCTTGACCACGATGTCGATGTCGGCCGCGTCCCCGCAGTTGAGGACCCGGCCCTCGGCGAACGCCAGCAGGGTGCCGTCGGTCGTCCGCACGATCGCGGGGATGCGGAAGCAGGCGTAGCCCGGGTCCTGGGACGCCTTGAAGAGGATCTGCTGGGTGAACTCCGGTGTACCGGCGCCCGGCTGGGCGTGCGCGGGGTGCGGCGTGGCGAGCGGGAGCACCAGCAGCGCGGCTGCTGCGAGGAGGGTGACCAGAACGGATCTGAGACGGGCGTGAAGACCTGACGGCATGGCGCGACCTGCCTTTCGGCACACGGACGTCCGGACATCCGGACGTCCTACGTCCAACGTCCGTCCCATCGAAGGTAGTTGGGGCTCGGGAGCCCCACAAGAAGCGTGCAGAACAAGAGCGGAACAAGAAGCGCGGACGGCTACGGGCGCAGGATGACCTTGCCGAGGTTGGCCCGCGTCTCGATCACCTCGTGCGCCTTCGCCGCGTCCTCCAGTGCGAACTCGCCGTGCACGGCGGGCTTCAGGGTGCCGTCGGCGAACATCCGCCACAGCTCCTGGCGCCACTGCTCGTACAGCTCCGGCCGGCCGGTGGCGATCAGGCGCATCTGGAAGCCGATCACCGACTTCGCGCCGGCCAGCAGGTCGTACGCCTGGACCGTGCCGCCGCCGGAGCTGTAGGCGACCAGCCGGCCGTGCGGGGCGAGCGCGGCGACGGCGGGGGTGAGCAGATCGCCGCCGACCGCGTCCAGGGCGATGTCCACGGGCTCTCCCCAGCTGTCGTCGCCGTACCGGACGCAGTCGTCCGCGCCGAGGGAGCGGACGAACTCCGCCTTGTCCGGATCGGAGACGGCGCCCACGATCCGGTGCGCGCCCCGTGCCCGCGCGAGCTGCACCGCGAGATGGCCGACTCCGCTCGCCGCTGCCGTGATCAGCACCGACTCGCCCGGCTCGGGGCGGGCTGCCGTCAGCGCGCCGAGCGCGACCAGCCCGCTGCGCACCAGAGCGACCGCGTCGACGGCGGTGGCCTCGTCGGGCACGGGAGAGGCCATGGCCTCGTGCAGCACGGCGAAGTGGGCGTACCCGTGGCCGAAGCACAGCCCGGTGACCCGGTCGCCGGTGCGGAAGCGGGTCACGCCCTCGCCGACCGCGATCACCTCGCCGGCGATCTCCCCGCCCAGCGCGATCGGCTCGGCGGCCTCGGCGACCTTGCGGACGACGGGCAGGGTGACGCCGACCGCCTCGCAGTGCACCAGCAGCTCGCCGGCGCCGGGCTCGGGGACCGGAGCCTCCTCCAGGAACAGGGGACCGCCGGTGGATTCATAGCGGACGCGACGCATCGCAACCTCCGGACGCCGGACGCGCCGGCAGATCGTTGGGAACACCCATGAACTCGTTGGGAGTCCCAACGGTACACAAGATTCATTGGGAGGTCCAACGACTCTTGGGTAGGCTGGCCGCATGGCCGAAGCACCCCTCCCCGCGATCCGCGCCCTGCCCAGCTGGCTCCTCGGCCGGGCCGCCGCCCGCGGCCGCGCCCTGGTCGCCGACGCCCTCGCGGCCGAGGGCATGAAGATGTGGCACCACGTGGTCCTCTCCGCCGTCCGTGACCTCGCCCCCGTCGCCCAGGCCGACCTCGGCCGCAGCGTGGGCCTCGACCCCAAGGACCTGGTCGGCGTCCTCAACGACCTGCAGTCCGCCGGTCTCGTCGTGCGCGCCCCCGACCCGAAGGACCGGCGCAAGAACGCCGTCTCCCTCACCGGTGACGGCGACCGCCTGCTCACCCGCTGTGAGAAGGCCGCCGGCCGGGCGAACGACGAGCTCCTCGCCCCGCTGACGACGGCCGAACGCGATCAGTTCATGGTCCTGTTGAACCGGATTTCCGGCACGGACGGCTGACGGCGGCTAACGTTCCGTCATGACCGCAGCTCCCGTGCTTGATCCGCAGCGCACCGCTCTCGTCCTCGTCGACCTGATGGACCGCATCGTCGCGCTGCCCCTGGAACCCCGCAAAGGCACCGATGTGCTCGCCGCCTCACAGGAACTGGCGGCCGCCTTCCGTGCCGTCGGCGCGCTCGTCGTCCTGATCAGGGTCGAACGCCCCTCGGTCGCCGAACAGCCGCCCGGCAGCGATCTGGTGGCGGGACTTGCGAGGGACGGCGACCTGGAGGTGGTCAAGCGCACCATCGGCGGCTTCCAGGGCACGGACCTCGACCGGCGGCTGCGCGAACACGGCGTCCGCACCCTGGTGTTCGGCGGCATCGCCACCAACCTCGGCGTCGAGTCCACCGCCCGGGCCGCCGCCGACCTCGGCTACGACCTCGTCTTCGTCGAGGACGCCATGGCCGCGTTCACCGCCGCCGAGCACGAGGCCTCCGTCCGGCTCGACTTCCCGCGACTGGGCACGGTGACGAGAGCACCGGAACTGAGTTTCACCAACGGTTGAGCCCCTGCTACGGCAAGGGCCCGCCAACATCCACTGGTGCCCGCGCGCCGGCCATGAAGAGAGCCGTAGGGGGCGCGCCGGTGTCGAGACCGCGTGGGGTGCCTCCCGCTCGAGCGCAGTCGAGAGCGGGGGAGCGCGCAGGTGCGAAGCGCTGAGCACGATCGTGGTCCCGACACCGGCTGAGGCGCCCCCACAGGCGAACGGAGCCGAAACAGCGGGGCCCCTGCGGCGCAGGGGGCGCTCCCCGCCGGTCGGAGCCCCGCCGCCGCGCCGCGGTGAACCGGTCAGCCCTGGGCGGCCTCGGCCTTGAGGGCGACGCGGTCCTCGCCCGCGTACACGTTCATCGAGCTGCCCCGCAGGAAACCCACCAGGGTCAGACCCGCCTCGACGGCCAGGTCCACCGCCAGCGACGACGGCGCCGACACCGCCGCCAGCACCGGGATGCCCGCCATCACGGCCTTCTGCGCCAGCTCGAACGAGGCCCGGCCCGAGACCAGCAGGATCGTCCGGGCGAGCGGCAGCTCCCCGTTCTGCAGCGCCCGCCCGACCAGCTTGTCCACCGCGTTGTGCCGGCCCACGTCCTCCCGTATGTCCAGCAGCTCCCCGGCCTCGGTGAACAGGGCGGCCGCGTGCAGGCCGCCGGTCCGGTCGAACACCCGCTGGGCCGCCCGCAGCCGGTCGGGGAGGCTCGCCAGCAGCTCGGGCGTGACCCGCACCGGGGGAGTGTCGGCGATCGGCCAGCGCGCGGTCGTGCGTACGGCGTCCAGGCTGGCCTTGCCGCACAGCCCGCACGAGGACGTGGTGTACACGTTCCGCTCCAGGGTGATGTCGGGCAGCTGGACGCCCGGGGCGGTCCTGACGTCGACCACGTTGTACGTGTTCGACCCGTCCGCGGTCGCCCCCGCGCAGTAGACGATGTTCTGCAGATCGGCCGCGGCCGCGAGGACCCCCTCGCTCACCAGGAACCCCGCCGCCAGCGCGAAGTCGTCGCCCGGTGTGCGCATGGTGATCGCGAGCGGCTTCCCGTTCAGCCGGATCTCCATGGGTTCCTCGGCGACCAGCGTGTCCGGCCGGGTGGAGACTGCCCCGTCCCGGATCCGGAGGACCTTGCGTCGTTCCGTGACTCGTCCCATGTCCTGATCAGCCCCGGTTCTGTACGTGCTGGTAGCCGAAACGGCCCTTGATGCTGAGATTGCCGTGGGTCACCGGGTTGTCGTGCGGCGAGGTGACCTTCACCGTCTCATTCTCCTGCACATGGAGCGTGAGGTTGCAGCCCGCTCCGCGGTACGCGCACACCGTGCTCGTCTCCGTCTGCCGCACCTCGTCCCAGGTACCCGCCGCCCGCCTGTCGAACTCCGACCCGGACGACAGTGCCCCCGTCGGACCCACCTCGACGCAGTTCCCGCAGTACACGCACGCGGAGTCGGCCGGCGGCGCATCGTGCTCGACGGCGATCCGGGCGTCGAGGCGGCGCCCGGCGACGGAGATCACGAAGGTGTTCTGCCACTGGTCGCCGCAGGCGTCGACGCACTTGTAGCACAGGATGCACTCGCCGTAGTCGCGGACGTACAGCTCGTTGTCGACCCTCGGCTCCTCGTTCGGCCGGGCCGCGCCGGGGCCGAAACGGTCCGGCTCCGCCTCGTACTCCTTGATCCACTCGGCCGCCCTCGTCGACGGGTCGGCCGAGGAAGCCGGCAGCCCCGGCACGATCTTCCGGCCGTGCCGGACCCGCTCCGTGTCCGTGCGGACCTCCATCCCGGGCTCGGCCCGCCGCGAGCAGGCCGGCACCAGCGTGCGCGACCCCGCCACCTCCACCACGCACACCCCTTCCAACCGTGGCCGAGCCGGGCCGCCGGAGCGCAGATGATGTCGACGTCCTCGCGGGCCCGGCCCGGCGGGTCACCGCCCGGCGCACCCGCTGCACCCGCCGCTCGCTGTTGGTGGTCGTGCCAGCCGTACGCCGCCGCAGGCTCCTTTCGTGCGTGCTTGCCGGCAGGTTCCGTGCAGGGCGGGTCCTCCTGCCCGGGAAGCCCAACTGACCTGCTTTTTCAGCCTGTTGGTGGTGTATCATCCGGGGGAGCCACCGGGTCAAAGGGGACGCCCCGTGGCTGCGCGCCATGCAAGACCTGCGCCAGGGCCAGGAGGGGCGACCCGGTGATAGACGACGCCGATGTACGCCGCGGGCGGTTGGAGTTCGAGCGGCAACGGCCACTGTTGCTCGAAGCGGAGAAGCACCTCCGAGCGCTGATGGACAACCTTCTCCGGACCGATGGCGTCGATTTCGTCTCGGTGACTTCGCGCACCAAGCAGACGGACAGCTTCATGGAGAAGATCCAGCGCAAGGCTTACCAGGACCCTTTGCGGGACGTCACCGATCTGGTGGGGATCCGCGTCATCACTTACCACGTGAGTGACGTCGAGCGCATCGCGGCCTTGGTGGAGAAGTCCTTTGCCGTCGACCCTGCCCGCTCCCCCAGCCACGGCCCCGAGACCCCGGAACTGTTCGGCTACGCCTCCCGCCATTTCGTCGTGCGCATCACCAAGGACCGGGCAGCTCTCCCGGAATGGCAACATCTGAAGGATGTGACGGCCGAGATCCAGGTCCGCACGGTTCTGCAGCACGCCTGGGCCGACATGAGTCACAAGCTCGCGTACAAGAACGAGATGGAGGTCCCGGCGGTCCTGCGGCGCCGGCTCGCCAGGCTGAGTGCGTTGTGCGAATTGGCCGACGAGCAGTTCGAAGAGCTCCACAGGGCGCGAACGAGCCTGAGCCACGCCTATCAGAAAGACGTGAGAGCCGGACGCCTCGATCTGCCCCTCGACTCCGCCGCGCTCGCCGCCTACCTCGACGGGAGTCCGGCTGTCCAGTCCCTGAGGGAGGCGGCTCGCCGAACCGGGTGGCGGGTACGGGATGAAGAGGACGGGGAGTCACTCCCTCTGCTCGGCATCCTGCGTGCCCTTGATGTGCACACGGTCAGTACGCTGGACAGCATTCTGCTGCTGCCCGCGTCCCGACTGGACAGCGTGCTCTCTGCGCTGCGACAAGTCATCGCGCAGGCCCGAGCAGCTGCCACCAGCCGGGCATCCGATCCCTCCGAGACCATCCAAGGGCTGGCCCTGCTGGTGGTGACGGCCGAGCGAATCGGCCCGTACGGCCAGGCGGATCCGCTGATTCAGCCGCTGCTCCTGGAGGCCGCTCCGCAGGAGGAGTGGATGGTCCTCGACCAGGCTTTCCAGGCGTTGGCCGGCAGCCATGCCCGCTTGGGGGAATCGTCATGAATCGGAACCCGTACACGGCCTTCGAAGTGCTGGTTCAGCTGGACAACGAGTTGTTGCGGCGCCATCTGCTGGACCAGCAGATCCGCGAACTGGTGCCCTGGGACCACCGGCCGCCGGCCGTCGACGACCCCCAGGAGTTACTGCCGTTCGCGCGCTCCTACCAGCGGCGCGGGCGAGTCTGGCGGGTTGCCTGCTGCGCATCGCCGGGCCGGATCGACACGACCTCATCGGACTGGACGCGTTTCCGTGAGGATCTGGAGACCGACTACCGCGGGGAGATCGGACTCTTCGTCACGCTCGGTGAAGTGAGTCCAGCTGTGGTCGCCGAGGCCGCCGAGCTGAACCGCAAGAGTATGCACAGTCTGCTGCTTGCCCGCCCGACGTGGTGCGACCTGGCCAAGGATCCCATAGGCATGGACGACTTCCTGGACTACGCCGTACAGCGCGCCAAATCCCACTCCACTCCTGTTCCCCTGAGCGTCAAGGCGACGCGTCAGTGGATCGCACAACGGTGTACGGCGGAGCAACTCGTAGGCGACTCCTGCCAGCAAGCCTCCGCCGTTTTCCTCCGTCGGCACCAACTGCCCCACCACGCAGAGCTGTACGTGCGGCGCAACCTGGACCAGCACGTCGAAATGGCGGTGCGTGCACTGAAGCCGTCCAAACTTCACCGGACGATGCGCCCCCGATGGATTCGCCCCCGCAAGGGACACGAGGGACACCAGATCGAATGGAAGCGCTCCATGCCTCCACAGGCCATGGTGGTACGGGACCTGTCCGGTGCGGGCAAGACGACCCTGTCGGTGCAGCTCGCCACATCCGGAGCCGAGCACTTCGGCGTCGTCAGGGCCGCTGTCCAGGGGAAGCTCGATGATCTCAGCTGGTGCGGTGGCTACACCACGCCCGAGATCTTCCGTCCGTCGCTCGAGGTCTTTCAGAGCCTGGTCGCCGCCGACCGGCCGTTGTTGTACATCGTTGATTCGCTGGACGAGGCTCAGGGCGACGGCCGAGCGCTCCAGGAGGTGGGGGCTCTGTTCCGGCAGATCCCCACGCTCAACGCCTTCGCCCAGAGGCAGGGGTACCTCGGCTTCCCGATCCTCATGCTGTTCACAGTGCGCGACGACTACTGGGACCGGTGGCTCACCGCCTTCGAGGGGCGAAATGTCATCCAGCACCAGAAGGTCATCTCGCGCTTCTCCGATGAGCAGGTCCGCGAAGCCCTTGGTAAGTACGCCCACTGCTACGGCTACTCCCTGCTCGGGCATCCCCGCCGGGAGGCGCTGGACATCCTCTCCGTTCCTTTCAATCTCCAGGTGTTCTCCGAGGCTCACGCCCGCCAGGGCCCTTTGAACCTGCACGAAGTGCTGACGCAGAACGTTCTCGGCCGCTACTTCGAGCGCAAACGCGAGGACATCGGCCGCCGGGGAATCCCCGGGCTGGGCGCGAAGGCCCTCATGGCTCTGTGCACCCGGATCGCGCTGGCCATGGTTGAGGCGAGCACCCAGCAGTTGAGCCGGTACGGCCTTCTTCGAATCATCACCGAGGCGGCCGCGGTGCCGCGTGGTATGGAGGAGGACACCTTGTTCGCCCTGGTGTCCGAACAGATCCTCGTCCGACAGGCAGACGGCAGCACCGAGTCGTTCGCTCTGCGTCATTCGCGTTTCACCGAGTACCTCGTCGCCTACCACGCGGTTCTGACGATCGACGCGACGGGCAAGACAGAGGGACTCGATGCGGTCATGACAGCAGTGGAACGTGTGCCCACCATCTCCATCTTCCGGGTCAACGAGGCGGTCCGTTTCATCTGCGACTTCGACTACCCGCAGCTGACCGGCCTCGTCGGTGACTACTACGCAAGCTCGCGCGGGTACATGAGGCAGAGCCTGCTGCGTATTCGCGCGGAGCTGGGAGCGGGCCGCAGCACCGATCAGTTCGACATCGCTTCCATCTACCGTGCCTCCAACTCGAACGATCCCGACCTCGCGGTGGAGTCGTTCATGGTGCTGGCTGCGCGGCACAACCAGCAGCCCGTCGAGCGCCTGGTGGACTCCTTCGGCGTGGCCTGGCAGTCCGCCACGGGCCGTCCGGACAGATGGCGTGTGCTGACCAAGGCGGCGCGGGCCGGAATTCTCCTGCAGGGAGAGGTGGTTCAGACGCTGGCGGACGACGCGAGCGCCAAGGAGTGGGAAGTCTTTCTCGGCTTTGCTCTAGAAGGCTGCCACAGTGCGACGGCGGTGGCAGCCCTGCGCGATCTGGATGGCGTCGTGGAATCCGTGCGAGGCAACCCCGACCCGGAATGGGCCCAGGTGCGCGGGCTCCTGTGCCTCCTGATGGAGAACCACCCCTACGTGCCGGGTGTGGTGTTCGGCGGCTGAACGCAGCACAACGCCGACGACCGACGCGGGGAGGGGTTTCATTGGGAGCGTGGACTGCACTCGTCAGTGCGGTGGTCGGTGTGATCGGCACCCTGACAGCGACCGTGATCACCCAGAGCAGGGCCGACCGCATGAAGCGGTTGGAGCTGCGGACCATGGTGGACCAGCAGGCTGCAGAGCGTGCTCATGCAGAAAGCCGACACAGGGTTGAGCAGGCCGAGAACGAGCGGCGTGATGCCTCGCAGCGCAAGAGAGCCTGCTACATCGCGCTGAACACGGCAGCGCGCCAGTACCTCAGCGCCCAGGATGCCATGCTCCACGCGCTGCGCGCCGGTGCGGGGAAGGACGATGCCGTGGCCGAACTGGAGGTGGTCAGGCGTGACTACCGAGCCTGCTACGCGGAAGCGCAGATGACGCTCCCGCTTCCGGTCCTGGTCCGGGCGCGCCCCATCGACCGCAGTCTCAACAGGACCTTTGGGCACCTGAAGCGGCGCGCCCTCTACGGCGCTGCCCGCCTCACACTGGAAGAAGTGGGCGTGCTCCTCGACGAGAACTGGGTCTGTCTCGAAGAGCTGCTGCACATCATGCGGGACGACCTCGGCATCGATCCGGTCCCCCAGGGTCCCTCGCCGACGAACTAGGCCGCAGCGCCGAAGGAGGCACCCGGTAGCGGGAGAGCGCCCTGGCCGACATTCGGTCGACGCGTTCCGTGTGCAGTGCCAGCTCCGCCGCGACCCCCTGGCACGCGCTCCCCTTCCAGCCGGCGATCGTGGTGCTCGGGCTGTCGTCGCGTCCTCACGCAGTGCCAACGATGAGATCCCCTCGCCCTCCTGATGACACCCCCTCGCCTTCCTGGTGCACGGACTGCTGTACGCCGTCTTCAGACCCTCGACGTGCTCCTGGTCCGTGTGCCACGCACCGAGGGCCGTGGCGCCACGGCGGGTGAGCCGCCCGACCACCGCTTCCTGATCGCACTCGCCTGGGCCCGGGTGGGTGCGACCTTCGCGTGCGGGTCCACGAACCCGTCCAGAAGGCGGCCGCAGCCGTTCAACGGGTGGCCGACGGGAAAGCTCGGGCGTCCGAGGGTCTGCAAGAAGCCGACAACCCGGACGGCCGATTCCTGTGACTTCACCTGCCGTCGTACCCGCGAGTCACTGATCAGACTGGTGGATCCCGCTACCCACGGCAACGAGGGGGATCCCGCCATGAACGGCTCGCGCATCACCGCCATCGGTCACTACCAGCCCGCCAAGGTGCTCACCAACGAAGACCTGACGGGCCTGGTCGACACCAGCGACGCATGGATCCGCAGCCGGGTGGGCATCCGGACCCGGCACATCGCCGGACCCGACGAACCGGTCGACGAACTGGCCGCACACGCCGCCGCCAAGGCCCTGGCCGCCGCCGGACTCACCCCCGGCGACATCGACCTGGTCCTCGTCGCCACCTCCACCGCGGTCGACCGCTCGCCGAACACCGCCGCCCGCGTGGCCGCCCGCCTCGGCATCCCGCAGCCGGCCGCGATGGACGTGAACGTCGTCTGCGCAGGCTTCACCCACGCCCTCGCCACCGCCGACCACACGGTCCGGGCGGGTGCAGCGACCCGGGCGCTCGTCATCGGCGCCGACAAGATGTCCGACGTCACCGACTGGAGCGACCGCACCACCTGCGTCCTCGTCGGCGACGGCGCCGGGGCGGCCGTC
>NZ_JBFAET010000097.1:0-34418 GCF_040642095.1 Streptomyces sp. NPDC020362 | reverse complement strand
CGCATGAGGTCGGCGGCCAGGTTGCCCATGACCGTCATGTACTCCTGCCAGACCGTCCTGAACTCCGCACCGCCGGGCCCAGCGCACCCGTCATCAACACCGCCGTCAGCACGAACGCCCACCCGTACCCGGTGCGCCCCGCAAGCAGGCCGAAGCCCGCGGCGCCCACGCCCATGCCCCCGTCGTAGGCGAGGTTCCACAGGGCGGAGACGGTCCCGTACGAGGCTCGGGAGACCCGGCTGTACATGAGCGCGAGGGTGGCGTTCTGCGCGACGCCGAAGCCGGTTCCGAAGACCAGCGCACCCACGAGCACGGCCACCGGACGGGAGGTCGCCGCCACGGCCAGCACCCCTGCGGCCGACAGCACGAGGCCCGGGGCCACCAGCCGCCCGGAGCCGTGCCGGTCGCCGTACCGCCCCGCCACCCAGCGGGCCGCGGTCGAGGCGGCGTTCTGCGCCAGCAGTGCCGCCGTCGCCACGCCCGCCGAGCCGCGCGGCACGGCCAGCGGCAGGAACGTCACCAGGATCCCGGCGGCGAGTGCCGTCGTGGCGAACACCACCGCCGGACGCCGCTGCCCCGCACTGCGGACGGCCGCCACCATGCCGAGGGCCTTCGGCCCGGAGTCCGTGGACCGCGGGCCCGGTGTTCCGCGTCCGCCCCGTGCGCCCTCCCGCAGCGCCGGCACCGACGGGATCGCCGCGAGGGCCACCACGCCCGCGGCCGCGGTGGCCGGTCCGTACCCGGCGTTCCCCGTCAGCCACACGCCCAGCGGCAGGGCGACCAGCGACGACACGCCCCCGACCACCCCGACGAGGGCCAGCCCCTCGCCCCTGCGCTCGGCCGGGATCAGTGCCGCGGTCAGGGCGCCGCCCGCGACCAGCGTGACGGCGAACCCCAGTCCGCGGACCAGGCACACCAGCACGGTCCAGGCCGGGCCGTCGGACAGCGGCAGCGCCGGCGCGGGCGCCCCGAGCAGGAACAGCCCGGCCATCAGCGGACCCTTGGTGCCGTACCGGCCGACGATCCGCGGGCCGGCCAGCTCGCCCAGCACCGTGGTCAGCATCAGCGCGCCGGTGGCGAGGCCCGCCGCACCCCGGCCCACATGCGCGGGCACCGCCGACAGCAGCAGGAAGAAGCTCACCGAGGCACCGGTCATGCTCACGAACCGCAGCAGCAGCGCACGGGACAGCAAGGGGGGCCGGGCGCCCGAAGTCGCCGTGGCGGCAGAGGAGTTGGCTTGGGTCGTCATGGCGCCGACGCTAGGGGGCGACCGGATCGCCGGTAAGCTCCAATTCCATGCCAGTGCAGTGGGCCGGTCGGTCCCCGGAGTTGCTGCTGTCCGTCGACCGGAGCAGCGGCGTACAGCTGCGTACCCAGCTGGAAGGGCAGCTGCGGGACGCCATCCGGACCGGACGGCTGCAGGAGGACGAACGGCTGCCCTCCTCCCGGGAACTCGCCCGCGGCCTGGGCCTGTCCCGAGGTCTGGTCCAGGACTGTTACGCCCAGTTGCAGGCCGAGGGCTACCTCGTCACCCGCGTCGGCTCGGCCACCCGCGTGGCCCCCTGCGCCCAGGCCCCCGTCCCGCCCGCCGCGCAGCCGGACACCGAAGGCGCGCGACTGATCGCCGACTTCCGCCACGGAGTCCCCGACCTGGCGTCCTTCCCGCGCGCCGACTGGCTGTGGGCCACCCGGGAGGCCGTCCGCACCATGCCGACGGCCGCCCTCGGCTACGGCGACCCACGCGGCAGCTCGACCCTGCGCACGGTCGTCGCGGGCTATCTCGGCCGGGTCCGCGCGGCCGTGGCCGACCCCGGCCGCACCCTCATCTGTTCCGGCTTCGCCCAGGGCCTCGGCCTCACCCTGCAGGCACTGGCCGCCGCAGGTGTCCGCACGGTCGCCCACGAGGAACCCGGCAACCCCGCATCCACGACCGCGTCCGTCCGGGCGGCGGGCCTCACCCCGCTCCCGGTCCCGGTCGACGAGCACGGCATCGATGTGGCAGCCCTGGACGCGACCGGCGCCCGGGCGGTGATCGTCACCCCCGCCCACCAGTGGCCGACCGGTGTCGTCCTCGCGCCGGAACGCCGGCAGGCGCTGCTCGCCTGGGCGCGGCGGCGCGACGCCTACGTCATCGAGGACGACTACGACGCCGAGTTCCGCTACGACAAGGAGCCGGTCGGCGCGCTCCAGGGCCTCGCCGCCGACCGCGTCGTCTCGATCGGCACGGTCAGCAAGTCCCTGGCCCCTGCCCTGCGCATCGGCTGGCTGCTGTGCCCGCCCGCGCTGCTCGCGCCGCTCGCCGAGCTGAAGCGGATCGCCGACCGCGGCACGCCCACCCTCGACCAGCTGACCCTCGCCCTGCTGATCGAGTCCGGCCGCTACGACCGGCATCTGCGCCGTATGCGCGTCACCTACGCGGCGCGCCGCGCGACCCTGGTCGCGGCCCTCGCCGAGCACGCCCCGCAGGTACGGCTGACGGGCCTGGCCGCCGGCTTCCACGCGGTGGCACACCTGCCGGCCGGGACCGAGGAACGGACGGTGATCGACGCGGCCCGGGCCCGGCGGGTCGGCCTGTACGGCATGTGCGCCTGCCGCACTTCCCACCGGTCCGACCCGCCCCAACTGGTCCTGGGCTTCGGTGATGTCCCCGAGCGGGCCATCGCGCAGGGCATCGCGACCGTGGGGGACCTGCTCGGCCGGGCGCCGCGCAGCGCGCCCGTCCAACGCGCAGCGACGCGGTGAGCTGCTTGTCGGCCGCCGTGCCGACGGCGCTCCTCAGCGACTCCTCCGCGACGGTGTCCCTGTGGCTCCGCAGCAGCAGCCCCGCCGCGGCCCGCACGGCGCACGTCGCGTAGCGCGGGTCCGGGGCACGGTCACAGCCGAGCCCCCTTCAGTGCCATGTGCAGCAGGAGCCGGTCCTCGCCGTCGTCGAGGTCCAGGCCCGTCAGCTGTTCCACGCGGGACAGCCGGTAGTAGAGGGTCTGGCGGTGGATGCCCAGCTCGGCTGCGGCGCGGCCGGCCTGGCCCGCGCGGTCCAGGTACACCTCGGCGGTGCGGGCCAGCTCCTGGTGGGCGGGGGAGAGGAGCGGGCCGACCACGGGGTCGTGGACGGACTCCGCGGGCAGTGCGGTCAGCAGCCGGTACGGCCCGATGCGCCCCCACTCGGCGACGGGCCCGAGCCGTGGCTCGGCCAGTGCGGCCCGCGCGGCGGCGGAGGCCTCCTGCCAGACGGTGCCCAGCTCGACGAGGCCGGTGCGGGGCTCGCCGACACCGGCGGCGGCCCCGGCCGGGCGCCTCCGCGTCCCCTGCGCCTCCTTCAGCAGCCGCGAGGCCGCCGTGAGCGCGGGTGTGGCCACATCCGTGGAGCGCAGCCGCACCAGGATCGCGAGGCTCTGACCGGTCGTCCCCCACGGCACCGTGCACAGGGCCGTGGCGTGCGGCACCGTACGCGGGGACGGGGCCTCCTCCGGGTCCGCGGAGGGCCAGGGGGCGACACAGACCACCGTGTGGGGGCCGTCCGCGCGGGGGCCGAGGGCGGTGCGCAGTTCCACCACCGCCATGTCCCGCTGCCAGCCGCGTTCCGCGGTCAGCACCGCGCGCAGCTCCCGGCTCAGACCGGCCCCCGCCTGCGCCTCGTCGGCGAGCAGTGCGCCGATCCGGCCCGTCACCCCCATGGCGGCGCCCAGCTGCGCGTCCGTCGGACCCGGGTCGTCGTCCAGCAGCCAGACATAGCCGAGGACGACACCCCGATGGCGTACCGGCAGACAGATGCGGCCGCGGTAGACACCGGCCTCGGGCGTCGGCGGGATCCGCACCGGCCCCGTGGCGCGGGTGATGCCGAAGCCCTCGAACCAGGTCCGCACCGCCGCCGTGGAGCGCCGGGTCAGGATCGAACGGGTGCGGACCGGGTCCAGCGCCGTGGGATCCAGATCGCCCTCGCTGTCGTACGCGCCGAAGGCGATCAGCTCGAAGTCCCGGTTCTCCAGGGTCGCCGGCGCGCCCAGCAGCTCCGAGATCTCGTCCACCAGCTCCTGGTAGTCACCGCGGTGGGAATCGCTGTTGATCACGCTCTCCTCGACATCTCCGCGCCGCTCTGCGGGGTCGACCGGGTTTTCCGGCCGAGGGTCCGGGGGCCGCCCTCCGCAGGGACGCGGCATCGGCCGCCATCCGGGCATTCTCCCGCATTTCCGTGATGCCTTCATACATATGTCTGAGATCCGGGGCACGGATGCGTGACAGCTGTCGATGGCCGACGATCGGAGAGATCCTTAGGTTTCACGGTGGTTCCCCGTGCCGTACCCGAATAGTGGGCTCTCGGCCGTCTTTTGGTGCTTTTGCTGTGGAGGTGCCCCGTGCTGGGTCCCGTGATTCTCGCCGCGTCGCGCAGCGACCGGATGCGACGCCTTATCTCGGCGGCCTCGGTGACCAAGCAGGTCGTCGACCGCTTCATCCCGGGTGAGACGGTTGCCGACATCGTCCCGATCATCAAGGACCTGACGCACCGGGGCCTGGAGCTGACGATGGACGTCGTCGGCGAGGACATCACCACCCCGGAGCAGTCCTTTGCCGCCCGGGACGCCTACCTCCAGCTGATCGACCGGCTGCGCGAGCTGGAGCTCGGCGGGAAGGTCGAGATGTCGGTCAAGCTGTCCATGTTCGGCCAGGCCCTGGAGGGCGGACACGAGCTGGCGCTCGCCAACGTCCGGCCCGTCGTCGAGGCCGCCGCCGCCATCGGTACGACCGTCACGCTGGACGCCGAGGACCACACCACCCTGGACTCGATGTTCGCCATCCACGAGGAGCTGCGGAAGGACTTCCCGCAGACCGGCTGCGTCATCCAGGCCTACCTCTTCCGTACCGAGGCCGACGCCCGCCGTCTCGCCGCCGCCGGCAGCCGCGTGCGCCTGGTGAAGGGCGCCTACAAGGAGCCCGCCGAGGTCGCCTACCAGCAGAAGCACGAGATCGACAAGGCCTACGTGCGCATCCTCAGGACGCTGATGGAGGGCGAGGGCTACCCGATGATCGGGTCCCACGACCCGCGACTGATATCGATCGCCCAGGAGCTGGCCCACCAGGCCGGGCGCAAACTGGACGAGTACGAGTTCCAGATGCTCTACGGCATCCGCGGCGAGGAGCACCTGCGGCTGGCCGCGGAGGGTCATCGCATGCGCGTCTACACCGCCTACGGCACCGACTGGTACGGCTACTTCATGCGCCGCCTGGCGGAGAAGCCGGCGAACCTGCGCTTCTTCCTGCGCAGCATGGTCAGCAAGGGCTGAGCCCGAACACCCGCTCACGTACAAGGAGTCAAGGATCTCATGGACGCTGTGACCCAGGTCCCCACCCCCGTCAACGAGCCGGTGCACGGCTACGCCCCCGGCTCGCCCGAGCGCGCCCGCCTGGAGGCCAAGCTCAAGGAGCTGGCCGAGAACCCGATCGACCTGCCGATGACCATCGGCGGCGAGAAGCGGATGGGCGGCGGCGAGGCCTTCCAGGTGGTCCAGCCGCACAACCACAAGGCCGTCATCGGCACCCTGCGCAACGCCACCCAGCAGGACGCCCAGGACGCCGTCGACGCGGCCCTGGCCGCCGCGCCGGCCTGGCGCGCGATGTCCTTCGACGACCGCGCCGCGATCATCCTGCGCGCCGCCGAGCTGCTGGCCGGCCCCTGGCGCGAGACCATCGCCGCCTCCACCATGCTCGGCCAGTCCAAGACCGCCCAGCAGGCCGAGATCGACAGCCCCTGCGAGCTGGTCGACTTCTGGCGGTTCAACGTCCACTACGCCCGCCAGATCCTCGCCGAGCAGCCCCCGGCGAACTCCCCGGGCGTCTGGAACCGTCTGGACCACCGCCCGCTGGAGGGCTTCGTCTACGCGATCACGCCGTTCAACTTCTCGGCGATCGCGGCCAACCTGCCCACCGCGCCCGCGCTGATGGGCAACGTGGTGGTCTGGAAGCCGTCCCCGACCCAGACCCACGCGGCCGTCCTGCTCATGCAGCTGCTGGAGGAGGCGGGCCTGCCCAAGGGCGTCATCAACCTCGTCACCGGTGACGGCATCGAGGTCTCCAAGGTCGCCCTGGAGCACCGGGACCTCGCGGGCATCCACTTCACCGGCTCGACCAGGACCTTCCAGTACCTGTGGAAGACGGTCGGCAGCAACATCGAGAAGTACCGCGCCTACCCGCGTCTGGTCGGCGAGACCGGCGGCAAGGACTTCCTGGTCGCCCACCCGAGCGCCGACCGCGCCGTCCTGAAGACCGCCCTGACCCGTGGTGCCTTCGAGTACCAGGGCCAGAAGTGCTCGGCCACCTCCCGCGCCTACATTCCGGCCTCCATCTGGAACTCGGGCTTCAAGGAGGAGTTCGCGGCCGAGGTCGACTACCTGACCATGGGTGACGTCACCGACCTGTCGAACTTCATCGGTGCCGTGATCGACGACCGTGCCTTCGCCAAGAACAAGGCCGCCATCGACCGCGCCAAGGAGGACCCGACCTGCACGATCGTCGCGGGCGGCACCTACGACGACTCGGTCGGCTACTTCGTCCGCCCGACCGTCATCGAGTCCACCGACCCGGAGAACGAGATCTTCCGGACGGAGTACTTCGGCCCCGTCCTCGGCATCCACGTCTACGAGGACGACAAGTACGACGAGATGCTGGAGCAGATGGAGTCGGTCTCCGACTACGCCCTGACCGGCGCGGTCATCTCCAACGACCGCGCCGCGGCGGCGTACACGATGGAGAAGCTCCGCTACGCGGCGGGCAACTTCTACATCAACGACAAGTCGACCGGCGCCGTCGTCGGCCAGCAGCCCTTCGGCGGCGGCCGCGCCTCCGGCACCAACGACAAGGCCGGCGCCCCGCAGAACCTGCTGCGCTGGACCCTGACCCGCGCCATCAAGGAGACGCTGGTCCCGCCGACCGACTACGCGTACCCGCACATGGGCTGATCGGCCCTTCCCCCGAGCAACGGGCCGGGAAGCCTGCCACCCGAACAGGCTTCCCGGCCCGTTTCCAACCCCCCGCCGGCCGCACCGGGTCCCCGGGCGGTGACGGCGGACGGCGCCCCCGACCACCCCGAACGGCGCTCAGGCCGGTGGTTCCCCCGCTCGAGCGAAGCCGAGAGTGGGGGAGGGCAGGCGCCGGTCGAGAAAGTCCCGCATGAGCGCGGCGATCTGGTCCGCGTGCGTCTCCAGGGCGAAGTGCCCGGCGGGGAGGAGGTGCACCTCGGCTCCCGGCAGGTCCCGCTGGAAGGCGAGCGCGCCGGCGGGCACGAAGATCTCGTCGTGCGCGCCCCAGACCGCGAGCAGCGGCACCTGGCTGCTGCGGAAGTACGCGTGGAAGGCCGGGTAGAGGGCGAAGTTGGAGCCGTAGTCGGAGATCAGGTCGAGCTGGATCTCCGGCTGGCCGGGCCGGGCCATCAGCGCCGCGTCGTGCTCGTACGCGTCCGGGCTGACCAGTGACGGGTCCAAAACCCCGTGCAGGTACTGCCACTTGATCCCGTCCGGGCTGCTGATCTCCCGGACCGGCCCCTCGGTCTCGGGCGTCCGCCCGGCGATCAGTGCGAGCACCGGCGCCCAGGCCTGCTCGCCCAGCCCCTCCTCGTACGCGTTGCCGTTCTGCGTGACGATCGCCGTCACCCGGTCGGGGTGGGCGAGGGCCAGGCGCAGGCCGATCGGGGCGCCGTAGTCCTGGATGTACAGGGCGAACTCCTTCAGCCCCAGCTGCTCGGTGAACTCCCCGGTGACAGCGGCCAGTTCGTCGAAGCCGTACGGGAACTCCGTGGCCGCCGGCGCCGCCGACCGGCCGAAGCCGATGTGGTCGGGGGCGATCACCCGGTAGCGGTCGGCGAGCAGCGGGATCAGCTCGCGGAACATGTGCGAGCTGCTCGGGAAGCCGTGCAGAAGCAGCAGGACCGGGGCGTTCGCGGGGCCTGCCTCGCGGTAGTACACGTCGAGGCCGCGGACGGTGACGGTGCGGTGGTGGACCTGGTGTACCTGGTGAGTCGGCATGGCGGCAGTGCATCACGCACATCTATAACCAGTCAAGTGAGTTTTAGTGGTTAGGTGAGATGCTTGGTCCATGACCCTCCGCCTGCACACCGCCCACACGGCCGACCTCGACCCCGCAGACCTCCGCGCCGCCCGCGCCCTCCTGGACGAGGCGTTCGAGGGGGACTTCGGCGACGAGGACTGGGAGCACGGCCTCGGCGGCATGCACGTCCTCGTCCACGACGGCGCCGGTCTCGCCGCGCACGGCTCGGTCGTGATGCGCCGGATACGGCACCGGGGGCGCTGGCTGCGCACCGGATACGTGGAAGCCGTCGCCGTACGCGCCGACGCCCGCCGGACCGGGCTCGGCGGGCGGGTGATGGCGGCCCTGGAGCGGATCGTCGACCGGGCCTACGACCTCGGTGCGCTCTCCGCGAGCGAGGACGGCGCCCCGCTCTACACGGCCCGCGGCTGGCGGCAGTGGAGCGGGCAGGTGTGCGCCCTCTCGCCGGACGGGATCGTCCGCCTGCCCGAGGAGGAGGGGGGTGTCCACGTCAGGCCCGCGCTCGCCGGACCTCTGGACCCGGCCCATGCGCTCGTCCTCGACTGGCGTGACGGAGATGTCGCCTGAGGGCGCATCCGCTCATCCACGAGCGGTGATCACTCCACCTCCGTACTGCGAAGTCGCAGGTCGTGGCTGTGTGAGCTGATCCACCGTCTCAGATAGTAGGAAGTCCGAGTAATTGTGCAGACAGGCTCGGCCGGCTCCCTTACTTTTGTAGGAGCCGAACGTCTCGCTCGATCCAGCGAATGGCGGTCGTGAGCGGGCCCCACAGCAGGCAACCCCTGCGGCCAACGCTTTCCGCCCCTTCCGGCGTCTCGTCGTAACCCTTCTCTCCGCGCTCCAGGTTTGCCGAAGGAGTCGATTCACCATGGCCGAGACGACCATCCGCCGCCGAGTCCGCCACGTGTCCCGCACGAGCGAGTCCGACCGCAAGAACGCCGCCGCCGCCCTCCAGCGCGCCCTCGACCGCCGCGACAACGGCGGTGAGACCGGCCACTGAGCCGCCACTGATCCGGGAGCCGCACCCTCCCCACTCTCGGCTTCGCCCGAGTGGGGGGACCCGTGAGGTGCGGCGCGGCTTCACCTCCCGCGCCGCACCTCGAAGTGGTCGATCCGCCGCCCGTCCCCGGCGAGCGCCGACACCGTGAGCCTCGGGGACGGGCCCGGCCGCGCCTCCACCGACAGGAGCGAGAAGCCGGTGTAGCGCACCCGCGACCACTGAACCGTCTCCGGTGCGCGCTCCTTTCCCTCGGCCCAGTGGAAGGTCTCCACCGCGTCGTGCCGGGTGACGTGCCCCTCGTAGCTGTCCCTGACGCCCGAGGGGAAGGAGTACAGGTCCCGGCCGCCGCCGCCCGCGGTGACGTAGACGATCCCGTCCCGCGCGGGGTCCGTGGAGCCGCCGACCGGCACCGCCCGGCCGACGTCCCCGTCCCTGATCGCGTCCGTGCGCTCGTAGACGTGGTTGTGTCCGTTGATCACCAGGTCCACCCGGTGCTTGGCGAACAGCGGCAGCCACGCCGCCCGCACCCCGCCGTCCGAGGCGTGCTGCGAGGTGGAGTAGGCGCAGTGGTGGAAGTAGACGACCACGAAGTCCACGCCCTTGGCCGCGCGCAGCCCGCCCAGCGTCGCGTCCAGCCACCGGGTCTGCCTGCCGCCGGTGTGCCCGAGGTTGGCGGGGATCTCGTACGACACGTCGTTGGCGTCCAGGGCCACGAAGCCCGTGTTGCCGTAGGTGAACGCGTAGGCGCCCGGTGTCCGGTGCGGGTCGAAGCCGTTGTCCGGCAGGGAGAAGCGGGCCAGCTGGCCGCCGTAGCCGTCCGGCGAGTACCAGGCCTCCATGTCGTGGTTGCCGGTCGTCACCATCCACGGCACGGAGCGGGCGACCGGCTCGTTCTGCTCCAGGAACCGGTCCCAGAAGGTGGGGTCGTAGCCGTCCGTGGTCTGTCCGGCGCCGTTGACGTCTGCGTAGCAGATGTCGCCCGCGTGCAGATGGAAGGCGGGGTTCTGGCGCCGCACGAGGTGGTCGTTGGCGTTCGCGGCCTGCCCCACGCCCTGGTCCCCGAAGGCCGTGAAGACGAAGCGCTCCGGGCTCGTGGGCGCGGTGCGGAAGGAGGCGAGGGCGGCGCGGTGGGCGGGAGCGGCAGGGTCCCAGCCGTCGTGGCCGACGCCGTAGTAGTACGTCGTGCCGGGGACGAGGCCGTCCAGGGCCGCGTGCACGTAGTACTGCTCGACCGCCGGCCGCACCCCCTGCACCCCGGGCGTGTGCAGAGGGCGCACCTCGGCGTCGACCCGCCGGCCGAGGTCGTCGGGCCGCAGTCCGACGCGCACGTACGCCCGCTCGACCGCGAACGGCACCTGCCAGGAGATGCGCATCTGCGTCTTCGGGTCGGCGCCGAAGGCCAGATGGCGGCCGAAGGGCCGGACCACCGAGCCGGACACCCGCGAGGCGGCCGGCGCCGGGTGTCCCGCCGCGCCGGAGCCGCCGGAGCAGCCGGTGAGCAGGCCGCCCGCGACCGCGCCCGCCGTCACCAGGGTGCGGCGCCGGACCAGCCGGGTGCGCAGGTACTCGAACTGCTCGGCCATGCTCATCCGCTCCGCGAGCGGGCGCGGGATGCCGACGTCGGGTACGGGGGGTTCGGGGGGTGCCTCCCCGGGAAACGCAGCCATGCCGGGGAAGTTTCCACGGGGTCTCAACATCCGTGCTGCGTACGGGTGAACGCGAGCCGACGGGATGACGCCGGCCACCCGTCCGGGTGTCCGTATGACGGACAGGACATGTCATCCCCTGGGACGAGGAGTAGGGTGCCGACATGTCTCGCAGCATCAATCTCGCAGTGATCCCCGGTGACGGCATCGGGCAGGAAGTCGTGGCCGAAGGCCTCAAGGTCCTCTCCGCCGTCCTCCCGCAGGATGTGAAGCTGGAGACCAAGGAGTACGACTTCGGCGCCAAGCGCTACCACGCCACCGGTGAGACCCTCACCGACGCCGACCTCGACGCCCTCAAGCAGCACGACGTCATCCTGCTCGGCGCGATCGGGGACCCGAGTGTCCCCTCCGGCGTCCTCGAGCGCGGCTTCCTGCTCAAGCTCCGCTTCGCCTTCGACCACCACGTCAACCTGCGTCCGTCCAAGCTGCTCCCCGGTGTCGCGACCCCGCTGGCAGGCCAGCCGGAGATCGACTTCGTCGTCGTCCGCGAGGGAACCGAGGGCCCCTACACGGGCAACGGCGGCACCATCCGCAAGGGCACCGAGCACGAGGTCGCCACCGAGGTCTCCGTCAACACGGCCTTCGGTGTCGAGCGCGTGGTCCGCGACGCCTTCGAGCGCGCCCAGGCCCGCCCGCGCAAGAAGCTCACGCTGGTCCACAAGAACAACGTGCTGACCTTCGCCGGTCACCTGTGGACGAACATCTTCACCAAGGTCGGCGCGGAGTACCCCGAGGTCGAGACCGACTACATCCACGTCGACGCGGCCACCATCTACCTGGTCACCCAGCCCGAGCGGTTCGACGTGATCGTCACCGACAACCTCTTCGGCGACATCATCACCGACCTCGCCGCGGCCGTCTCCGGCGGCATCGGTGTGGCCGCCTCCGGCAACATCAACCCGAGCCGCGAGTTCCCGTCCATGTTCGAGCCGGTCCACGGCTCGGCCCCGGACATCGCAGGCCAGGGCAAGGCCGACCCGAGCGCCACGGTCCTGTCCGTCGCCCTGCTGCTGCGCCACCTCGGCTACGACGCCGAGGCCGACCGGATCGACGCGGCCGTCGCCGCCGACCTCACGGAACGCGTCGGCAAGCCGGCCCGCAGCACCTCCCAGATCGGCGACGCGCTCGCCGTACGAGTAGCCGGCTGACCTGCCGCGTCACTCGACATCGTTTCGAAGCCGCCGGGTCGCATCCGCACCCGGCGGCTTTTCCTATGCGGTCGCCGGGTGCCACCATCAACCCTGGGCCGCATTCACCCCGATTCCTTCCGTCCGCAGCCCCGCGCGATAATCGAACGCGGAGCCGCGGTATGAGGGAAAGCTCGGACGTCCTAGCACCGGCTGGAGAGCCGGTCCGGGAGTGAGCGCGGCCCGACACCACAACCGGTGCTGCATTTCCCGGGGGGACAACCCCCGGACCCCCGGCCGGAAGACCGGAGCTGCCCCGCTCTATATCAGGAAGTGAAGGACGCCTACTCATGACGACGCCCACGATCGAGCTCAAGCCCTCCGCCCACCCGCTCGCCGCCGCGGAGCGCGAGGCGATCCTGGCCAGCCCCGGTTTCGGCCGCCACTTCACCGACCACATGGTGACGATCAAGTGGACCGAGGGCCGCGGCTGGCACGACGGCCAGCTCGTTCCGTACGCGCCGATCCCCCTCGACCCGGCCACCAACGTCCTGCACTACGCCCAGGAGATCTTCGAGGGCCTGAAGGCCTACCGCCAGCCCGACGGCTCGGTCGCCACCTTCCGCCCGGACCAGAACGCCAAGCGTTTCCAGCGTTCCGCCCGCCGTCTGGCCATGCCGGAGCTGCCGGTCGAGACGTTCGTCGAGGCCTGTGACGCCCTGGTCCAGCAGGACGAGGGCTGGGTGCCCGCGCACGGCGGCGAGGAGTCCCTCTACCTGCGCCCGTTCATGATCGCCACCGAGGTCGGTCTCGGCGTCAAGCCCGCCAACGAGTACCTCTTCATCGTCATCGCCTCCCCGGCCGGCGCCTACTTCCCCGGCGGCGTGAAGCCGGTGTCGATCTGGATCTCCGAGGACCGCGTCCGTGCCGTCCCCGGCGGCATGGGCGACGCGAAGACCGGCGGCAACTACGCCGCCTCGCTGCTCGCCCAGGCCGAGGCGGCCGCCAAGGGCTGCGACCAGGTCTGCTACCTCGACGCGGTCGAGCACCAGTGGGTCGAGGAGCTGGGCGGGATGAACCTGTACTTCGTGTACGGGAACAAGATCATCACGCCCACGCTGACCGGCTCGATCCTGGAGGGCGTCACCCGTGACTCCCTGCTGGCCGTCGCCCGCGACCTCGGCTACGAGTCCGAGGAGGGCCGCGTCTCCGCCGAGCAGTGGCAGCGCGACTCCGAGAACGGCACCCTCACCGAGGTCTTCGCCTGCGGCACCGCGGCCGTGATCACCCCGGTCGGCACGGTCAAGCGCGCGAGTGCCGAGTGGAAGCAGTCCGCAGGAGAGCCCGGCGAGGTCACCCTGCGCCTGCGCCAGGCCCTCCTCGACATCCAGCGCGGCACGGCCGAGGACAAGCACGGCTGGATGCACAAGATCGGTTGACCGCGCGGTCGAAGGTGCCGCGACGGGGCGTCGGGCGTCTGAGGGTCCGTGGTGGCCGGTCGCGCCCACGCGGCGGAGCCGCATGTCGACCTCAGCCCCGCGCCCCTTCGGGGCGCTGCCGCTCAGCTCTTCCCGGACGCGCTCAGGGCCGCCGTGGACTCGTCCTCGAGTTCCACGGCGGCCCCTGTGCGTTCCCGGGCCGGTGACAGCACCAGGTGCACCAGCCCGCCGACCGCGCCCGACAGCAGGAAGCTGCAGTCCACCCCGCCGGTGAGCTGCAGCAGCGGGCCCTGGTACGACGGCAGGGAGACCGCCAGCAGTCCGACCGCGGCGCCGGCGGCCCAGGAGACGGTGGCCCGCACGTTCCAGCCGGCCCGGTACCAGTAGATCCCGCCCCGCGAGCGGCGGTTGAAGACCTGGAGGGCGTCGGCGTCGTACACCCCGCGACAGCGGACGAAGCCGATGAGGGTGATGACCGCCCACGGGGTGCCGATGGCGGTGAGCAGCAGCACGAACGACGTCATCGCGGACTGGGCGTTCCAGGCGTAGTGGCCGACGAAGACGCAGACGGTGGCGACGACGGCGACCGTGTAGGTGGCGCGGGCGCGGGAGGCGCGCGGCAGGATCGCGTCCAGGTCCAGGCCCATCGAGTACAGCATCAGGCCCGCGTTGCCGACCGAGCCGGCGGAGGCGGACAGCAGCAGCGGGACCAGGTACCAGGTGGGGGAGGCGGACACCAGGGGACCGGCGTAGTCGGTGGCCGCACGGGCCGCGTACGCGGTGAAGGTGCCGAACAGCTGGGGCACCAGCAGGCCCAGGATCAGGCCGAGCCAGGTGGCGTGCAGGACACGGCGGCCGGAATGGCGGGCCGGGGAGATGTAGCGGGTGTAGTCGCCGAGCAGGGTGATGAAGGCGATGGGACCGGACAGGCCCGCGGCCACGGCCGCGAGGAACCAGGTCGGCCAGAAGGAGCCCAGCAGATAGCCCCCCGCCCCGGGCAGCGCCGCGGTGGTGAAGTGCGGGGCGTAGGCGAAGATCCCGATGACCAGCAGGGCGGTCATGCCGATCGCCAGTACCCGGGACATGGCGAGCAGCACCCGGTAGCCGTAGACCGCGCCCGCCACGGTCGCCGCGGCGAGCAGCGCGTAGACGACGGCGTACGACATCCCGCCCGCGTCCAGCCCGAAGAGCCGGCCGAGGACGCTCAGCATCACGTCACCGCCGATCCACACCGTCAGCGCCGTGTAGCCGAGGGCCAGCAGCAGACCGACGACCGAGCCGACCAGCCTGCCGCGCACGCCGAACTGGGCGCCGGAGGAGGTGGAGAGGTTGGTCGCGGTGCGCAGGGAGACCAGGGCCAGCGGGGCCGTGAACAGCGTGCCGATCACCGTGCCCGCCACGATCGCGCTCACCGACGCCCACCAGCCGAGCCCGAAGGAGGGCGGCAGCCAGCCGAAGATGATCACTCCGAGGCAGAGGTTGGACCCGAGCAGGATCGAGACCAGGTCCCGTGGACCGCTGGTCCGTTCCTCGTCCGGGATGGTGTCGACTCCGCGCTGTTCTATAGGCATGGCTGGTCTCCTTCGACGGCCGCCCTCGTGTTTTGAGCGACGTTCAATGTGGCGTGAAGGCAGTTCCCAGGTCAATGCTTCTGTTTCATGAATTCTGCGTTTAGAGTGATGCTCTAAAGTGTGGAAGGCAAGGAGGTGCCGCGTCGTGAGACTCACCCCCACGGAACGTGACCGGCTGCTGCTCTTCGGAGCCGCCGAGCTGGCCCGGGCCCGCCGGGCGCGCGGCCTCAGGCTCAACGTGCCGGAGGCCACCGCTCTGATCGCGGACACCGTCTGCGAGGCGGCGCGGGACGGCAGGCGGCTGGCGGAGGCCATCGAGGCGGCCCGGTCGGTCCTCGGTCCCGAGGACGTTCTGCCGGGCGTCGCCGACGTCGTCACCGAGGTGATGGTGGAGGCCGTCTTCGACGACGGCTCCCGGCTCGCGGTGGTCTCGGACCCCATCGGGGGCGGCCTGGGCGAGCGCGCTCCGGGCGCGCTGCTGCCGGGCCCCGCGCACGCCGACCCCGAACCGGTGCTCCGGCTCACGGTCACCAACACCGCGACCGTGCCGGTCTCGGTCACCTCCCACTTCCACTTCTTCGAGGCCAACCCGCGCCTGGACTTCGTACGGGAGCAGGCCTACGGCATGCGGCTCGCCGTGCCCGCAGGGTCCTCGGTCCGGTTCGGACCGGGCGAGGGCGCCGAGGTCGGGCTGGTCCCGATCGGCGGCGACCGCATCGCGATCGGCTTCGCCGGTCTGGTCGACGGGCCGCTGGACGCGCCCGGAGCGAAGGCGGAAGCCCTGCGCAGGGCCGCAGCCTGCGGATATCTGGGAGTGACGCCGGAAGGAGGCGAACGATGAGCCGCTCCAAGGGACGCGAGATCGACGAGTCGATCCACATCGACCCGCACGCCTACGCGGCCACGCACGGCCCCCGTGCCGGCGACCGCGTCCGGCTCGGCGACTCCGGCCTGGTGATCCGGGTGGAGTCGGACGCCCAGAAGCCCGGCGAGGAGTTCCTGGCCGGCTTCGGCAAGACCGCCCGCGACGGACTGCACCTCAAGGCCGCCGCCGTCCGCGACACCTGCGACGTCGTGATCAGCAACGTCGTCGTGATCGACGCGGTGCAGGGGATCAGGAAGGTGTCCATCGGCATCCGGGAAGGCCGCATCTGCGCCATCGGGCGCGCCGGCAACCCCGACACCCTCGACGGCGTCGACGTCGTCGTCGGCACGGGCACCTCCATCGTGTCCGGCGAGGGCCTGATCGCCACTGCCGGAGCCGTCGACACGCACGTCCATCTGCTGTCACCGCGCATCATGGAGGCCTCCCTCGCCTCCGGCGTGACCACGGTCATCGGGCAGGAGTTCGGCCCGGTGTGGGGCGTCGGCGTCAACTCGCCCTGGGCGCTGCGCCACGCCTTCAACGCCTTCGACGCCTGGCCGGTCAACATCGGCTTCCTGGGCCGGGGTTCGTCCTCGCACAGCGCCCCCCTGGTCGAGGCCCTCGCCGAGGGCGGCGCCTCCGGCTTCAAGGTGCACGAGGACATGGGCGCCCACACCCGCGCCCTGGACACCGCCCTCAGGGTCGCCGAGGAGCACGACGTCCAGGTCGCCCTGCACAGCGACGGGCTGAACGAGTGCCTCTCGGTCGAGGACACCCTGCGCGTCCTCGAAGGCCGCACCATCCACGCCTTCCACATCGAGGGCTGCGGCGGCGGACACGTGCCCAACGTCCTGAAGATGGCCGGCGTCCCGAACGTCATCGGCTCCTCCACCAACCCCACCCTGCCCTTCGGCCGGGACGCGGTCGCCGAGCACTACGGCATGATCGTCTCCGTCCACGACCTGAAGACCGACCTGCCCGGCGACGCGGCCATGGCCCGCGACCGCATCCGGGCCGGCACGATGGGCGCCGAGGACGTGCTGCACGACCTGGGCGCGATCGGCATCACCTCCTCCGACGCCCAGGGCATGGGCCGCGCGGGCGAGACGGTCCGCCGCACCTTCGCCATGGCCGGGAAGATGAAGGCCGAGCTGGGCCCGATGGAGGGCGACGGCGCGGGCGACGACAACGCGCGCGTCCTGCGCTACATGGCCAAGCTGACCGTCAACCCGGCCATCGCCCACGGCCTCGCGCACGAGGTCGGCTCGATCGAGGTGGGCAAACTCGCCGACATCGTGCTGTGGCGACCCGAGTACTTCGGCGCCAAGCCGCAGCTCGTCCTCAAGTCCGGCTTCCCGGCCTACGGCGTGGTCGGCGACCCCAACGCGGCCACCGACACCTGCGAACCCCTCGTCCTCGGCCCGCAGTTCGGCGCGTACGGCGCCACGCCCGCCGACATCTCGGTCGCCTTCGTCGCCCGGGCGGCCGTCGACCAGGGCAACGACACGATGCCCACCCGCCGCCGCAGGGTCGCCGTGCGCGGCACCCGCGGCATCGGCCCGGCCGACCTGCGGCTGAACACCCGCGTCGGCGCGGTGGACGTCGACCGGCGCACCGGCCTCGTCACCCTCGACGGCGACCCGCTCAGCTCCGCGCCCGCCGACTCCGTCTCCCTCAACCGCCTCTACTTCCTCTGACCCTCCCGACGCAAGGACCCGAGACATGACCACTCCCGCAGCCGACGGCTTCCGCATGCCCGCCGAGTGGACCCCGCACGAGCGCACCTGGATGGCGTGGCCGGGCCCCAACCCCACCTTCGAGGACCCCGAGGACCTCCGCCTCTCCCGCATGGCCTGGGCCTCGGTGGCCCGCGCCGTCCTCCGCTTCGAACCGGTGACGGTCGTGTGCGGCCCCGGCCAGTCGGCGCAGGCGGAGACGCTGCTCGGCCCGGGCGTCGACACGGTCGAGCGCGACCTCGACGACGCCTGGATGCGCGACATCGGCCCCACCTTCCTCACCGACGGCAAGGGCGGACTGGCCGCCGTGGACTGGACGTTCAACGGCTGGGGCGCCCAGGACTGGGCCCGCTGGGAGCACGACTCCAAGATCGCCTCGTACGTCTCCGACCTCGCGGGCGCGAGGACGTACGCCTCGCAGCTGGTCAACGAGGGCGGCGCGATCCATGTCGACGGCGAGGGCACCGTGCTGCTCACGGAGACCGTGCAGCTCGGCCCCGAGCGCAACCCCGGCTGGACGAGGGAGCAGGTCGAGGCGGAGATCCACGCCCACCTCGGCACCCGGAAGGCGATCTGGCTGCCGCGCGGCCTCACCGGCGACTACCCGCCCCACGGCTTCGGCACCCTCGGCCACGTCGACATCGTCGCCGCCTTCGCCCGCCCCGGCGTGGTCGTCGCCCACCACCAGCCGGACCCGGCCCACCCCGACCACGAGGTCACCAAGGAGGTCATCGGCATCCTTCGGTCGGCGACCGACGCCCGCGGCCGAGGCCTGGAGGTCGTCGAGGTGCCCGCCCCGACCGCCCTGGAGGCCGACGGCCACTGGGCCGACTACTCCTACATCAACCACTACCTGTGCAACGGTGGGGTCGTGCTGTGCGGCTTCGACGACTCGCGCGACGAGATCGCCGCCGGGATCTTCCGCCGCCTCTTCCCCGAGCGGACGGTGACCCTGGTGGACGCCCGTACGATCTTCTCCGGTGGTGGTGGCATCCACTGCATCACCCAGCAGCAGCCGAAGGTCTGACCCACAGGAGCAGCAGATGGCCGGTGCGGCCCGTGCCCGCAGGAACGCGCCGCCGCGCGAGGAGGTTCTCGCCGCCGCCATGGACATGATCGCCGAGCGCGGTCTGGAGAAGCTCACCATGGCGGGGCTGGGCCGCGAGGTCGGCATGAGCAGCGGCCACCTGCTCTACTACTTCCGCTCCAAGGACGAGCTGCTGCTGCAGACGCTGGAGTGGAGCGAGGGCAGGCTGGGCGCCGAGCGCAGCCGCCTGCTCACCCGCCCGGGCTCCGCCCGCGAGCGCCTGGAGGCGTACGTCGACCTGTACGTCCCCGACGGCCACCGCGACCCGCACTGGACGCTGTGGCTGGAGGTCTGGAACCGCTCGCAGAGCGCTGCCGCCGACGCTGTGGCCCGGGACCGGCAGGCCGCCATCGAGGGCGCCTGGCACCGCGACCTGGTCGCGCTGCTCGCCGAGGGCGTCTCGCGCGGCGAGTTCCGTCCGGTCGACGCCGACCGCTGTGCGGCCCGGCTGCGCGCCCTGCTGGACGGCTTCTCCATCCATGTCGCCATCGGTCTGCGCGGCACGGGCCGGGAGCAAGTGATCACCCACGTGCGGGAGTTCATCGGGGAGACCCTCCTCGCGGTGGACGCCTGACGACCGCATCCTGAGACGGTCGGTGAGCCGGGGGCGCTGCTGTGCGAGACTGCCTCCGTGTTCTCGTTCGCCATGATTATTGGCAGCAGGCGCGCCGGTCCGCAGTGACCACACGTACGACCAGGTACGGGTGGCCACCGTCGTCCTCGACCCGCGCGCAGACCTCTCGCACCCGCGAGGGGTTTTTTCGTTTTCCGGCCCACCACCAGCCGGGAGGCGAAGCGCGAGGGAGTATTGGGGGGACGGTGGAGCCGGTCATTCCGGTAAGACCGAAGATCCACATTCAGGAGCCTTGAGACCATGACCGAGACGGCAACCAGCGAGCTCGACGACTCGTTCCACGTCTTCGACACCACGCTGCGCGACGGCGCGCAGCGCGAGGGCATCAACCTCACCGTCGCGGACAAGCTCGCCATCGCACGGCACCTGGACGACTTCGGCGTGGGCTTCATCGAGGGCGGCTGGCCCGGCGCGAACCCGCGGGACACCGAGTTCTTCGCCCGCGCCCAGCAGGAGATCGACTTCAAGCACGCCCGGCTGGTCGCCTTCGGCGCCACCCGCCGCGCCGGCGCCAAGGCCGCCGAGGACCCGCAGGTCAACGCGCTGCTGGCGTCGGGCGCCCCGGTGATCACACTGGTCGCCAAGTCGCACGACCGGCATGTGGAGCTGGCGCTGCGCACCACGCTGGAGGAGAACCTGGAGATGGTCCGCGACACCGTCTCCTACCTGTGCGGGCAGGGCCGCCGGGTGTTCGTGGACTGCGAGCACTTCTTCGACGGCTACCGGGCCAACCCCGAGTACGCGAAGTCCGTCGTCCGTACGGCCGCCGAGGCCGGCGCGGACGTCGTGATCCTCTGCGACACCAACGGCGGCATGCTCCCCGCCCAGGTCCAGGCGGTCGTCTCCACGGTCCTCGCCGACACCGGCGCCCGGCTCGGCATCCACGCCCAGGACGACACCGGCTGCGCGGTCGCGAACACGCTGGCGGCGGTGGACGCGGGCGCGACCCACGTGCAGTGCACGGCGAACGGCTACGGCGAGCGGGTCGGCAACGCCAACCTCTTCCCGGTGGTCGCCGCCCTGGAGCTGAAGTACGGCAAGAAGGTGCTGCCGGAGGGCCACCTCCGCGAGACGACGCGGATCTCGCACGCGATCGCCGAGGTCGTGAACCTCACCCCGTCCACGCACCAGCCGTACGTCGGCGTCTCGGCCTTCGCGCACAAGGCGGGCCTGCACGCCTCCGCGATCAAGGTCGACCCGGACCTGTACCAGCACATCGACCCTGAGCTGGTCGGCAACACCATGCGCATGCTGGTCTCCGACATGGCGGGCCGCGCCTCCATCGAGCTGAAGGGCAAGGAACTCGGCATCGACCTGGGCGGCGACCGTGAGCTGGTGGGCCGCGTCGTCGAGCGGGTGAAGGAACGCGAGCTCAAGGGCTACACCTACGAGGCCGCCGACGCCTCCTTCGAACTCCTGCTGCGCGCCGAGGTCGAGGGCCGGCCGCTGAAGTACTTCGAGATCGAGTCCTGGCGGGCGATCGTCGAGGACCGCCCCGACGGCAGCCACGCCAACGAGGCCACGGTCAAGCTGTGGGCCAAGAGCGAGCGGATCGTCGCCACCGCGGAGGGCAACGGCCCGGTCAACGCCCTGGACCGGGCGCTGCGCGTGGCCCTCGAAAAGATCTACCCGCAGCTCGCCAAGCTGGAGCTGGTGGACTACAAGGTCCGCATCCTGGAGGGCAAGCACGGCACGTCCTCCACCACCCGCGTCCTGATCTCCACCTCCGACGGCAAGGGCGAGTGGTCCACGGTCGGCGTGGCGGACAACGTCATCGCCGCCTCCTGGCAGGCCCTGGAGGACGCCTGCACCTACGGCCTCCTGCGCGCCGGGGTCGAGCCTGCCGAGTGATCCGCCTCGGGCGGGCGCGCCGGAGTGTCCCCTCGGGGGTGTGCCAGCGTGATCCGCTTCAGGGGTAAGCCGACGTGATCAGCCTCGGGGGCGCGTCAGCGTGATCCGCCTGAGGGGCGGGTCAGTGTGAGCCGTCTCGGGGGGCGTGAGCGTGATCCGCCTCAGGGGGCGCGCCACACGTTGTCGAACGCGTCCTCCTCGATGCGCCGCCGCTGCCGTACGGCCTCCAGTTCCGTCAGCGCGTCGTTGACGACTGCGAGAACGGTCACCACCGCGTCGCCGGGGAGGTCCTCCGGGGCCGGTTCGGCCGCTCCCTCGGGGATCCCCAGGGCGGCCGCGAGACCGACGAGGACGGGTTCACGGGAGGCCCAGCGCTCGGTGGCGTGCCGACGCTCCGGTGTGTCCGGCCGGGCGTCGTCCGCGGTGCTGCGGCGGGGCAGCCAGCGGTGCCGGGATCCGGCCCGTCCCTGTGCCTCCAGTTCGTCGGCGTAGGCCCCGGCCAGGTCGCGTCCGCGGCGCCACAGCCAGTCCTCGACGGACTCGTACGGCGCCTGCCGCACGAGTGCGGTCGAGGCCGCGTCCAGCAGCCGGTCACCCGTGGCCGGCTGCAGGCCGGGCACGATGTGTTCGTCGTCCAGGGTGACGGCCTCGGCGGCGATCAGGTCGATCAGCTCGGCTCCCGCCAGGGCGAGCGAGAGGTCGCCCTGTCCCACGGGCCGTCCGGACGGGACGTCCAGGGCGACGATCAACAGGTCCCGCGCTGTGCTCATGTCCGCACTCCAGGTCGCAAACGTCAGGCGTGGGCGTCCGGCGGGACGCCGGTTCCCCCATGGTCCCGCACCCACCGTCCCCCCGCCCCTCAGCCCCCGAAACCGACCGCCCACCTTCCCGTCGGCCGTTTCCCAGGTCCCCCACCTACCGTCCGACCGCCCTTCCCGTCCGACCAGGCCTTCCCGGCCGGCTTTCCAGGCCGTCGCTTTTCGGCCCGAGCGGCGTGCAGCTCGTCGCTATTCGGCCTGAGCACCGTGCAGCCCGTCGCTTTTCGGCCTGAGCACCGTGCGGCTCGTCGCGTTTCGGCCTGCACCTTCCAGCCCGCCGAGTCGGGAGGTGGGTGGGCATGGGGCGGGGGAACAGGGGCGGAGCCCCCTGGTGGCGGGGACAGGGAGCCGCGTCTTCCGGCCTGCTCCTACTGCAACCTCCACTTCTGGTTGGCACCCCCCGTGCACGACCAGATCTGCGCCCTCGACCCGTTCACCGACGAGTTGTCCGTCACGTCCAGACACCTGCCCGCGGCCGTGTTCACCACATCACCGGTGGCCGCGTCGTACGACCACCGCTGCGCCCCGGTCCCGTTGCAGTCGTACAACTGCACCTTCGCCCCGTCCGCCGTGGCCCCCGACGTCACGTCCAGACACTTGCCGAGCGCCTGCACGGCCCCGTCGGCCCGCACCGTCCACTGCTGCGCCGCGCTCCCGTTGCAGTCGTAGAGCTGCACCGCCGTACCGTTCGCGCTCGAACCGCCCGCCACGTCCAGGCACTTGCCCGCAAGGCCCACGAAGGACCCGATCCGGGCGCCCCCGCCCGACTGTGCGCCGGACCAGGTGAAGGTCGCCGAGGTCTTTCCGGGCAGCGAGTAGGTGGCGTGCTGCGAGCCCCAGTCGATGGTCACGGTCCTGGCCGCCGACGAGTCGTTGTACGCGATCAGCGCCTTGCTGCCGTCCGGGTTGCGCCACGCCACGTTGGGCACGGCACTCGATGCCGTGGAGGCGATCCGCGTCGCGCCCGGCCGGACGAACTTCGTCAGATGGCCCATGTCGTAGTACTCGACCGTGTAGTCCACCGTGCCGCTCGCGCCGTCCCCGTTGTGCACGGTGATCAGTCCGGTGCAGGTGCCGCATCCCCCGTTGTGCGGCCCCATGTTCTGGTCCACGGCCAGCGACCACTTGGTCACCGACTTCGCCCAGTTGCGCGTGTAGTCGATGATGTCGGTCATGTCCTCGCGCTGCTGGTCGGCGATCCAGGTGCCGCCCGAGTGCTCGGTGCCGAACGCGTCCAGGCCCGGGTACTGGTCGTGCACGGCCGTCTGCTTGCCGACGTCGCCGCCGTAGCCGTGCCAGGCGATCCCGCCGAAGTTGGGGTGGTTGCGCACCGCCGCGTCGTCCACGGTCCGGGCCGCGTAGGAGTCGTAGACGTCCCAGTTCCAGTCGTGCGCGAGCACCTTGGTCGTCAGGTCGGCAGCCTGGAGCCTGGGCAGCAGTTCGTTCTTGGTGAAGTAGGCGAGCCCGCTCGCGTTCCAGCTCATCGACGGATAGCCCGAGCAGCAGGTCGGCTCGTTCTGTGCGGTGACGTACGAGACGTTCACGCCCTGGTCCTTGTACGCCTGGAGGTATTTCACGATGTAGGAGGCGTAGACGCCGTAGTCCTCGGCCTTCAGCCGGCCCCCGTCGAGGGACCCGCTGTCCTTCATCCAGGCCGGCGCCGTCCACGGCGAGGCCATCACGGTCAGCGCCGGATTCAGCTGGAGTGCCTGCTTCGTCAGCGGGGCGACGTCGGCGAGGTCGTGCGCGAGGGAGAACTTCGCGAGCGAGGGGTCCGTCTGCCCGGCCGGTACGTCGTCGTACGTGTACCCGTACCGGGCCAGGTCCGAGGCGCCCATCGGATTGCGCAGGAAGGACAGCCCGATGCCGTCCGTCGGGGAGAACAGCTTGCGCATGGCCGCGTCCCGTGTGGCCTGCGACAGTGCCCCGCTGCTGTTCATCAGCCAGGCCGCGGTGTCCGTGAAGGACGCGCCGCCGCCGGTGAAGGTCTGGTAGCGGGTGTTCTCGTCGACGGTGATGTTCTCGCCGCTGCCGCCGGTCCCGGACTGGAAGGCGAACGGTGTCTGGGCCTCGAGGCCCCGGACCACATGGCGGCCGCCGGCGTCGTCGGTGGTGGTCAGCCAGGCGGTGACCTTCTCGCCCGTGGCGTGTGCGGGGACGGTGACCGCGGTGATGCCGGCCGCGGAGAGCATTCCGGCCAGCAGCAGCCGGAGCGCGCGGGGGGTTCTCCTCATGGGTGCATAGCCCTTCCTGACGGGACGTCTTGACGGGTCTGCGGGCCGTTAGTTAACTCACGACGTGATCTAAGTCATGAGTGAACTGTGGGAGCCTGAGTGAACCAGAGAGCCGAGGGAAGGTCCATGCCAAGAACCGCCCTGCTCGTCTCCGCCGTCCTGTTCGCCGCACTGCTGTCGCCGACCGCCTCGCGGGCCGCGGACGACCCCGTCCCCACCCCTGTCGACCGCTTCGAGGGCGAGGTCCCCTTCGCCTCCCAGCCCGCCGAGGGCATCTTCACCTGGGGGAGCGACTCCGACGACCCGCCGGCCCTGCACCTGGCCGACCGCTCCGACGCCCCCGAGGGCGCCAAGGTCCTCACCGGCAGCTACGACATCAGCGGCTACGGCGGCTTCACCCACGACTTCGCCGCCACCGAGCCCGCCCACGACTGGTCCGCCCACCGGGGCATCCGCTTTTGGTGGGACGGCCGGGACACCGGCAGGAAGACCGCCCTCGAGATCAAGGACGGCGGCGCGAACGGCGAGGCCTCCGAGCTGTGGACGACCTCCTTCACCGACGACTTCGCCGGCTGGAAACAGATCGAGATCCCCTTCACCGACTTCGCCTACCGCACGGACTACCAGCCCGTCGGCGGCATCGACCACGTCCTCGGCCTCACGCAGATGTGGGGGTACGCCGTCACCCTCCCGGCCGGCACCAAGGGCGACTTCGCCATGGACGACGTCGAGTTGTACGGCAGGGCCGACCAGTCGCTGCGCGCCTCCGTGACCACCGACTCCGCCGTCCACCCGGTCCGGGCGGGCGGCACGGCCACGGTCGAGGTCGCCGTCGCCACCACCGGCTCCGCCCCGATCGACGAGCCGGTGACGGTCACCTACGAGACCACCGGCGGCACCGCCACCCCCGGCAAGGACTACACGCCGGTCTCGGGCACCCTCACCTTCCCGGCCGGCACGGCGTCCGGAACCACGCGGACGATCAGGGTGCCGACCGCGAAAGCCGCCGGCGCCGCGGCCGCACGGACCATTCCGCTGAAGCTCACGGTCGACGGCGCCAAGGCCCCCGCCGAGACCCCGCAGGTCGTCATCGACGCGCACGGACTGCCGTACCTGAACGCCGGGTTGCCGGTCGGCAAACGCGTCGCCGACCTGCTGTCCCGCATGTCCCCGGCGGAGAAGGCCGGCCAGATGACCCAGGCGGAGCGCGGCGCCCTGACGAACCAGGGGGACATCGCCGACGACGCGCTCGGCTCGCTCCTGTCCGGCGGAGGCTCGACCCCGACGCCCAACACCCCCGAGGCGTGGGCGAAGATGATCGACGGCTTCCAGCTGCGCACCCGGGCGACCCGCTTCCAGATCCCGCTGATCTACGGCGTCGACGCGGTCCACGGCCACAACAACCTGACCGGCGCCACGATCATGCCGCACAACATCGGCATCGGTGCCACCCGTGACCCCCGACTCGCCGAGCGGACCGGCGCGGTGACGGCCGCCGAGGTGCGCGCCACCGGCATCCCCTGGGACTTCGCGCCCTGCCTGTGCGTGAGCCGCGACGAGCGCTGGGGCCGCTCCTACGAGTCCTTCGGCGAGGACCCGGCCCTCGTGCAGTCCATGGAGACGATCGTCCAGGGCCTCCAGGGCCGCGCGAACGGCCGTGACCTCGGCCGCGACGACAAAGTCCTGGCCACCGCCAAGCACTTCGTCGGCGACGGCGGCACCGCGTACGGCTCCTCGACCACGGGGACGTACACCATCGACCAGGGCGTCACCAAGGTCACCCGGCAGCAGCTGGAGGCCGTCCACCTGGCGCCGTTCCGGACGGCCGTCGACCGGGGCATCGGCACGGTCATGCCGTCGTACTCCTCCCTGGACGTGCTCGGCGACGGGCAGGGCCCGGTGAAGATGCACGCCCGGGCCGACATGATCAACGGCGTCCTCAAGGGCCGGATGGGCTTCGAAGGCTTCGTCATCAGCGACTGGAACGCCATCGACCAGCTCCCCGGCGACTACGCGTCCCACGTCCGCACGTCGGTGAACGCGGGCGTCGACATGATGATGGTGCCGTACACGTACAAGGACTTCGGCGCGACCCTCGTCGACGAGGTGAAGGCCGGGCGGATCAGCGAGCGGCGGATCGACGACGCCGTCTCCCGCATCCTCACGCAGAAGTTCCGGCTGGGCCTCTTCGAGCACCCCTACGCCGACACCGCCGGCGCCGCGCGGATCGGCTCCCGGGCGCACCGGGCCGTGGCCCGGCAGGCCGCCGCCGAGTCCCAGGTACTGCTGAAGAACACCGGCGGGCTGCTGCCCCTGAAGAAGAGCGCGAAGGTGTACGTCGCCGGGTCCGACGCCGACGACATCGGCAACCAGACCGGCGGCTGGACCATCACCTGGCAGGGCTCCTCCGGGAACACCACCCCGGGCACGACCATCCTCCAGGGCATGCGCGAGGCGGGCGGGAACGTCACCTGGTCCAAGGACGCCTCCGCGCCGACCGGCGGCTACGACGCCGGTGTGGTCGTCGTCGGCGAGACCCCGTACGCCGAGGGCGTCGGCGACGTCGGCAACGGTCACTCGCTCCAGCTGTCCGCCGCGGACCGGGCCGCCGTGGACAAGGTGTGCGCGGCCATGAAGTGCGTCGTGCTGGTCGTCTCCGGGCGTCCGCAGCTGATCGGGGACCGGCTCGACGAGATCGACGCACTCGTGGCCTCGTGGCTGCCCGGCACCGAGGGCGAGGGCGTCGCCGACGTCCTCTACGGCGCCCGGCCCTTCACCGGACAGCTCCCCGTCACCTGGCCCAGGTCCGAGGCCCAGCTGCCGATCAACGTCGGCGACGCGTCGTACGACCCCCAGTTCCCCTACGGCTGGGGCCTGACCACGCTCACCCACGTCCCGCAGGGCGGCGCGGCGACCCTGCGCGCGCTCGCGGCGGGGGCCGCGGCGGCCGAGCGGGCGGGCGCCGGCCGGACCGGACGGGAATTGGTCGCCCGGGCACGGCTGATCGTCCAGCAGAAGGCGGGGCAGCGGATCACGGAGGCGGTGGCGGGGCCGTTCGCCGACGCCGACCACCTGCTGCTGACCGGCAGGTACGCAGCGGCGGTGCGGAAGCTGGAGGAGGCGTACCGGGCCGCGTGGATCCGCCCCTCCCGACAGGACTGCCCGACAGAGATGCCCGACAGGGCTGCCCGAGAGGGGTGCCCAGAGGGATGACCCGTAGGACCGGGATGACCCTTGGGAATGAACGGCCGGGATGAATATCCCATTTCGGGAGGCTTCGGGTAGCTTCGAAGGATGAAGGCCGTCCTGCGGACCCGAAGCCTCCCGGCACTGCTGCTGGCCGCCCTGACCCTGGTGATCGTGACGGCACTGACGCCCGGCGCGATGGCGGCCACCAGCATCTCCACGATCGCCGACGCCCTGCGCAAGGGTCCGGTCTACGTCGACCCGGCGGCCTCCGCCCAGCTGTCCGCCGCCGACGCGGACACCCTCGTCAAGCGGATCAAGGACGCGAACAAGCCCCTGTTCATCGCGGTCCTGCCCGCCGGCTATCCCACCCGGAACCTCTTCTCCGACCTGCGCACGGCCACCGGCGTCACCGGCCTGTACGCCATCCGCCTCGGCGACCGCTTCGACGCCCGCGCCGATGCCTCGGTCCTCCCGCGCACCGCCGTGCAGAACCTCGTCACCAGCGTCCAGGGCGGGAGCGCCAAGACCCAGCTCACCGACTTCACCGACCGCGCCCTGGCCAACATGGGCGGCCACGCCCCCTCGTCCTGGGGCTCCTCCGGTTCGGGCGGGGGAGTGTCCGGCACGGCGCTGATCACCGCCGGTGCGGTCCTGGTGGCCGGCGGGGCGGGCGCCTACGCGCTGGTCCGCCGCAGCCGCCGCCGGCGCGCCGAGGAGCAGCGGGCGGCCCTGGACCGGCTGCGGGTGGTCGTGGACGAGGACATCACCGCCTTCGGCGAGGAACTCGACCGGCTGGACTTCCACCCGGCCGAGCTGGGCGCCGACGACGCCATGCGCGCGGACTACGAGCGGGCCCTGGACGCCTACGAGAAGGCGAAGCAGTTCATGGCCGACGCCCGCAGACCCGAGGACGTCCGCGCGGTCACCGAGGCCCTGGAGGACGGCCGCTTCTCCCTCGCCCAGCTCGCCGCCCGTCGCGAGCACCGCCCCCTCCCGGAGCGTCGCCCGCCCTGCTTCTTCGACCCGCGCCACGGTCCCTCGGTCACCGATGACGACTGGGCTCCGCCCAGCGGCGCCCCGCGCCGGGTCCCGGTCTGCGCGGCCGACGCCGCCCGCCTGGCCGACGGCCGCGACCCGGTGATCCGCGAGGTCGACACCGACTACGGCCGCCGCCCCTACTGGGACGCCGGCCCCGCCTACGGCCCCTGGGCCGGCGGCTACTTCGGCGGCGGCATCCTGCCCGGCCTGCTCGTCGGCACCCTGCTGGGCGGCGCGATGGCCACCCCGTCCTACGGGGCCGACTACGGGACCGGCTACGGCGACTTCGGCGGCGGCTACCAGGGCGGCGACGTCTCGGGCGCGGACTTCGACCCGGGGGATTTCGGGGGCGGCTTCGGCGACGGCGGAGGCTTCGGCGGCGGCGGGGACGGCGGCGGCGACTTCGGCGGGGGCTTCTGAGGCACGGCACCGGACGGCGGCACATCAGCCCTGCCGCGCCGGCCCGTCCGCCGAGGCAAGCCGCTCCATCAGTGCCGCCGCCAGCGCCAGCACCCCGCGCTCCGTCTCGCCCAGCGCGCCGAGCGCCCCGGCCAGCCAGGCGTCCCGCTCGGCCATGTCCCGTTCCAGCGCCCGCCGCCCCGGCTCGGTGAGGGTGAGCACCGCCTGACGCCGGTCCGCCGTGCCCGGCTCCCGCGCTATCAGCCCCTCCGCCTCCAGCTCCGCGAAGACCCGGGTGAGCGACTGCGGCCGCTGTCGCTCCTCCGCCGCGATCTCTCCGGGTGTCGCCGAGCCGTGCCGATGCAGATGGCCGAGCACGGCGAGCTGGTTGGGACTGAGACTCCCGTCCCCGCGCTCCTGCCTGAGACGTCGGTTCAGCCGGACGGCACCACGCCGCAGACGGGCGGCTTCGGAAAGGTGATCCATACCGGTAAACGATACGCAACGCATACTTCTGTGACTCACCGAGTGCCAATATTCTGGGCCTGTGTCCGACAAACTGATACGCAACGCGTATGAATCTGCCGTCACGATGACAGCCGTCCTGCTCTCCTGGTCGATCGCCCTGTGGCTGGAGGGCGCGGCGGGACTGCACACCGACTCGGTCGTCCTCGCGGTCGTCCTGACCGTGACCCTGGCGAGGACGCAGCGGACGGCAGGGTGGCGTGGCCGTCTGACCGCACTCGCGCTGCTGCCGGCCGTGGCGGCGGTCTGCGCCCTGGTCGGCCGCCTGATCGCCGCCCACTACTGGCTGGGCGCGACCGTCTTCACCGCCGGCCTCTCGCTGGCCGTCTGGATCCGCCGCTACGGCCCCGCCGCGACCGGGGCGGGCACCCTGATCACGCTCCCGCTCGTGGCGCTGCTGGTCGTTCCCGGCCCGGCCCTGCCGCACGGCGCCCAGCATGCACTCGTGAACTGGGCCTGGTCGGCCCTGATCGGCGTACTGGCCTGGTCCAGCGTCTGCCTGGTCCAGACGCTGGCCGACGCCTACGGCCCGTGGCCCGCCGAAGCCGAACCGGCAAGGCCCCGGCGCGCATCCCGGCTGCGTCCGCGCCCCAGCACCCGCATGGCCGTCCAGATGGCGGCCGGGGTGGGCGCGGCCTTCGCCCTCGGCCGGCTGCTCTACGACGGTCACTGGCCCTGGCCGGTCCTCACGGCGTACGTCGTGGCGAGCGGCAACCGCGGCCGGACGGACGTCCTGCGCAAGGGAGTCGAGCGTCTTCTCGGCGCCTGCGCCGGCACCCTCCTCGCCACGGGCGTGGCGGCCGCCGGCGTCACCGGTCGTACGGCGGTGGCGGTGATGTTCGCCGTTCTGGCCGTGGCCCTGTGGCTGCGGCCGCTCAACTACGCCTTCTGGGCGGCCGGCATGACGACCGCCCTCTCCCTCCTCCTCGGCTACTTCGGCCAGGACGCGGCAAGCCTCCTGCCCACCCGTCTGGCCGGGATCGCCGTGGGCGCGATCCTGTCGGTCGGGGCGTCCTGGTACCTGCTGCCGGTTCAGCGGCCGTCGTGGCGTCGGCGCACCACGGAACGGGTGGCGTAGCGCTCACCGGCGGCATGCCACCAGGCGGGCGGGGAGGGTCCGTCGACGACCGAGGTCGGCTGGCCGGGATGCAGCCCGAGGCGCCACAACGCCCGGGCATCCACGTTCAGCCCGAACGTGCCGTGCGGGTGCCCCTCCGCGTCCCTGCGGCACATCAGGTCGATCCGCACCTCGTGCTCGGCGAACGGCATCCAGTCGATGCCGCGTTCCCGCAGTCAACCGAGCAGAACGGAGACGGGGCGGGGGCACCCCGGCAGGTTCGCGTACGAGGTGAGATGGACCCAGTCGGTCTGCTCGTACCGTTCGTACAGTTCGTACTGTCCCGAGGACGATCCCATCGGGTCATCCTGGCACGCACACGCGAGCGCCCGCCCTCCCTTTTCCGGGGGAGTCGGAGGGCGGGCGCTCGCGGGTACGGGCGTGGCGGCACCGACGGATCGCCGGGGGCTCACGCGTTCTTGATCGCCGAGATGTCGAAGACCAGCTTGATCTTGTCGGAGACCAGGAAGCCACCGGTCTCCAGTGCGGCGTTCCAGGTCAGGCCCCAGTCGGAGCGCAGGATCTCGGCCTTGCCCTCGAAACCGACGCGCTCGTTGCCGAACGGGTCCTTCGCGGAGCCGTTGAACTCCAGGTCGATGGTGAGCGGCCTGGTCACGCCGAGGATGGAGAGGTCGCCGGTGACGCGGTACTCGTCGCCGCCCAGGGCCTCCGCCTTGGTGGAGCGGAAGGTCATGGCCGGGAACTCGTCGGTCTTGAAGAAGTCCGCGGACTTCAGGTGGCCGTCACGGTCGGCGTTGCCGGTCTCGACGCTGTCCATCTGCACATCGATGGTCGCGGTGGACTTGGCGGGGTCCCCGCCGTCCAGGTGCAGTGCGCCGGTGAAGTCGTGGAAGCCGCCCTTGACGTTGGTGACCATCGCGTGGCGGGCCACGAAGCCGATCGTGGTGTGGGCCGGGTCGATCGTGTACTCACCGGTCAGCGCGGCCAGTTCGGGACTGACGGCGGCGGGTGCCGAGGTGGCGGGGGTGCTTTCCTTACGGCCGAAGATGCCCATGACGTACTCCTTGGGGACGGACGCGGCCGGTGGGTGCCGAAGCCGCGGCACTTACTGTTTAACGTTCAACGAACTCAACGGGATCGACCGTAGACCTATTCCGTTCAGTTTTCAACATCATCCGCATCGTGTTCTCACCGTAACCGGGAGTCACCGTGCGTGCCCTCTGGTGTGCGCGGGCATGACTCGGGCACCATCTGCGTGCACCACCTGCACAGCCGACCCGCGGCAAGCACGGCCGACCGCAGGAAGGGGCGGTGCCCGATGGGCCCGACCGGACCGACCCGGCGCGCGCTCCTGCTGGCCACCGCACTGGCGGCCGGCCTTGCCCCCAGGGCCCGCGCGGCCCCCGCCGACCCCTACGACACTCTCCGCCGCCGCTGGCTCGGCCTCGCCCTCGGCACGGGCTACGACGCGACCGCCGAACCGTACGCCTCCCGGCTCGCCGGGCTGGGGGAACGGGCCCGGGGATTCCAGGCCGCCATGAGTCCGTCCCCGGACTCCCTCTGGCCCGGCCACCCCTTCGACCCGCCCTCCGGCATCACCTTCAGCTACGACCGTCTGTGGACCATGGCCCAGGCCCACGTCCAGCCCGGTACCGGCGTCACCGGCGACGGCACACTCCTCGCCGCCGTCCTGCGCGGCCTCGACCACCTCTCCGCCACCGTCTACAACCCCGCCACCACCCGCTACGGCAACTGGTGGGAATGGCAGATCGGCAGCCCCCGGCTCCTCATGGACATCACGGCCGCGCTGTACGACCACCTCGGCGAGGCCCGCATCGCCTCGGCCTGCGCGGCCGTCGGCCACTTCGTCCCGGACGCGATGCTCACCGACTACTCCGGCACCTCCACCGGTGCCAACCGCGTCGACCTGTGCCGCTCCGTCGCCCTGCGCGGCATCCTCGGCCGGGCCGGCGACCGCATCACCCTCGCCCGGGACGCCCTCTCACCGGTCTTCCCGTACGTCACCCGGGGCGACGGGCTCCACACCGACGGCTCCTTCGTCCAGCACACCTGGGTCGCCTACTCGGGGACGTACGGCCAGGTCCTGCTCGACGGCCTCGCCCGGCTCCTCACGCTGCTCGCCGACTCCGACTGGGCGGTCACCGACCCGGCCCGGCAGAACGTCCTCGACAGCGTCGAGCACGCCTACGCCCCGCTGATCCACGACGGACTCGTGATGGACTGCGTCAACGGCCGTGCCATCAGCCGGGGTTACCTGCTCGGCGACGACCTGCACCTCATGCGCAGCGACCACTACCACGGCCACGCCCTGATCGCAGCCGTCGCCCTGCTCGCGGGCGCCGCGAGCGCGTCGGAACGGGAACGGTGGTACGGCAGGATCAAGGGCTGGATCCAACGGGACACCGTGACCCCGGTCCTGACGTCCGGTCAGTTCGGGGTGGCCGACCTGGCCCGGCTGCACACGGTCGCCTCCGCACCCGTACCCGCCGCCGCGGAACCCCTCGGCCACCGCCTCTTCCCGGCCATGGGCCGGGCCGTCCACCGCGGCCCCCGCTTCACCGCCGCGCTCTCCATGGCCGACGAGCGCATCGCGCACTACGAGTGCGGCAACGGCGAGAACCCGCGCGGCTGGCACACCGGCTCCGGAATGCTCTCCTGGTGGCCCAGCGGGCGCAGCGGCCGGTCCGATCAGTACACCGACTGGTTCTGGCCGACGATCGACTGGTACCGGCTCCCGGGCACCACCGTGTCCACCAAGCGCCTCGCCGACCGGGCCGGCGGCGAGTGGGGCGCCCCCAGGCCGGACGTCCGCTGGGTCGGCGGCACGACCGACGGCACCTGCGCGGCCGTGGGGCAGCACCTCAAGGGGCTCGGCTCGACGCTTCAGGCACGCAAGTCCTGGTTCTTCCTCGCCGACGCGGTCGTCTGCCTCGGCGCCGGGATCAGCTGCGCCGACGGTGTCCCGGTCGAGACGGTCGTGGACAACCGCAACCTCGGTGAGAGCGGCACCCAGTCCCTGACCCGCGGCCCCGGCTGGGCGCACCTGGAGGACCACGGCGGCTGGATCCTGCCCTCCGGCGGCGCCCTGCGCACCCTGCGCGAGGACCGCACCGGCGCCTGGTCCGACATCAACACCACCAGCACCGCCGAGCGGCACACCCGCCGCTGGCAGACCCTCTGGCTCGACCACGGCACCGACCCGGCCGACGCCGCCTACGTCTACGTCCTGCTGCCCGGCGCCTCCCGTGCCGAGGTCGCGTCCCGCGCCGCCGACCGCCACTGGCTGCGTGTCCTCGCCAACGACGCCCGCCGCCAGGCCGTGGCCGTGCCCGCGTGCGGGCTGACCGCCGCCAATCTCTGGGAGGCCGGGGAAGCAGGTGATCTGGCAGCCTCCGGGCCCGCGAGTGTGCTCGTCAGGCACCGGGAGGGGACCGCTACCCTGTGCGTGAGCGAGCCGCCCCGCACGGGTACCCCGCAGGAGATCGTCTGGGACCGTCCGGTGCGCTCCGTCATCCGCGCCGACGACACTGTCGAGGTCCTCTCCACAGGGGGCCGTCTGAGGCTCCGTGTCACTCCAGGGATGGCATGTGCCACCCACGAATGTGAGGTGGCTCTCAGGTGACGGCTTTGTGGCCCTTCTACAACACCGGTGGCCTCTGAGCAGTCGGAACGGCTGCATGCGGTTCAGGTTCTGTTCGGTGGTACCAGGAAAACGGGCTGGAGACTGTACGGAGTCGACGGCTCGCTTTCCTTGGCGTCCTTCGTAAGGTCGCTACATGACCGTTTTGGAAGAGACGACGGGTGAGCCGACCGGCGAGCCGACGGACGCGCGCGGGCGGGTCGCCGAACTGCACGAGATCCGTGCGCAGGCCGTGGCGGGCCCCAGCGAGAAGGCGACCGAGGCGCAGCACGCCAAGGGCAAGCTGACGGCGCGGGAGCGCATCGAGCTGCTCCTGGACCCGGGGTCCTTCCAGGAGGTCGAGCAGTTGCGCCGGCACCGGGCGACCGGTTTCGGCCTGGAGGCGAAGAAGCCGTACACCGACGG
>NZ_JBFAET010000096.1:0-34574 GCF_040642095.1 Streptomyces sp. NPDC020362 | reverse complement strand
GCGAGGGGCCCCTCGATGTCTCCCACGGTCAGCCTCCGATAGGTGCCCTCCCCCGGCGGCCGCCACCACACCGGATCGGCGCACCGGAACCCCTCCCGCCGCAGCAGCGCCCGATGGATCTTGTTCGTCGCGGTCACCGGCATCCGCTCCACCACCCGCACGAACCGGGGCGCCATCTTCGTCCCGAGGTCGGGCTGCGCGCGCAGGAACGCCGCGAAGCCCTGCGGCTCGAAGCGCCCGGCGACGGTCGCCATCACCTGGTCCCCGGTGACCGGATCCGGCACCCCGTACACGGCGACGGCCACTGCACCCTCGTAGCGGGCGACGATGTTCTCGATCACCGCGGCGGCCAGGTTCTCCCCGTCGACCCGGATGCGGTCGCCGGCGCGGCCCGCGAAGTACAGATAGCCGTCGGCATCCCGGTAGAAGAGATCCCCGGTCCAGTACGCCCCTCCCCGCCGCCGCTCGGCCTCGGCCGCCGGGTTGCGCCAGTACCCCTCGAAGGGGTTCGGCCCCCGGTTCACCAGCTCGCCTATGGCCTGCTCCCCGTTCAGCAGCCGACCCGACGCGCCGAAGACGGCCGCCGGGCACTCCCGCTCCGTGGCCGGATCGAGCACCACCAGACCGGGCCCCGCCGGTCCCACCGCGCCGGCCGGGGTACCCGGCGCCCACTGGACGGCCGCCCCGCCCTCGGACGAGCCGTACCCCTCCACCAGCCGCACCCCGAACCGCCGCTCGAAGGCCACCGCGTCCACCGCTCCGGCCTCCGTCCCGAAGCCCGTCCGCAGCGGGTTGTCCCGGTCGTCGGGCCGCTCCTCGGTGGCGAGGACGTACTGGACGGCCCGCCCGACGTACGTGAAGTACGTCGCCCGGTAGCGGCGCACGTCCGTGAGGAACCCGGACGCCGAGAACCGCCGCCGCAGCGCCACTCCGGCTCCGGCGGCCAGCGCGGGCGCCCAGTCGGCGATCACCGCGTTGCCGTGGAACATCGGCATGCAGACGTAGTGCACGTCGTCCGCCCGCACCCCGAACTGCCCCACCAGCGCGTCCCCGGCGGCGGCCAGGCGGCCCTGGGAGCAGATCGCGGCCTTGGGCGCACCGGTGGAACCGGAGGTGAAGTAGAGCAGCATCCGGTCGGCCGGGGCGGCCCGGGACGGATCGGGCACCGCACCGGCGTAGGGGGCGAGGAGGCTGCCGTACTCCGGGGTGTCCGTCACGAGGATCCGCACGCCCCCGCGCTCGGCCCCGCTCGCGCGGGGGGACGGCCGGGGCAGTTCCAGCCCGGTCAGCAGCGGCAGATGCGCCCGCTCGGTGACGAGCACCGGGCACTCGGTGTGCAGGATGTCCCGGGCCAGTTCGGCTCCCCGGCGGGTCGGGTTGATCCCGGCGACGGCCGCCCCGGCGAGCGCGGCCGCTGCGAGCCACAGCGGGAACTCCTCGGTGTTGTCGAGCAGCACGCCGACGTGCCGGACGGCACCCGCGGGCAGCAGGTCGTCCAGCAGCGCCGCCCGGGCCGCCGCCCCCGCGGCCATCTCGTGCTGGGTCAGCACCCGCTCCTCGCACCACAGCCCCGGCCGGTGGTCTCCCCACCGCGCCGCGACCAGCTCGGCGACCGTACGCATCGTGGACTCCATGGCGGAGTACGGTAACTGACGCATCATCAGAAGTGGAGGGCCGTAGCTCACCGGCTGCCGGTGCGTACCGCTCCCGCGCTCGCCGTGACCACCATCGCGATCGCGGCGCACTGCTGCGGTGACAGCCCCTGGTCCAGCACCAGGTAGCCCGCGAGCGCGGCGACGGCCGGCGCCAGACTCGTCAGGACCGCGAACGTCGCCGCGGGCAGCCGGCGCAGGGCGAGCAGCTCCAGCGCGTGGGGCACTCCCGAGCTGAGCACCGCGATCGCCAGGCCCAGGCCGAGCACCCCCGGCTGCAGCAGGGCCCCGCCCGCCGCCCCGATGCCCAGCGGCAGGCTGGCCAGCGCCGCCACGGCCATGGCGATCGCCAGGGCGTCCAGCCGCGGGAAGCGGGCTCCCGCACGGGCGTTGAGCACGATGTACGCCGCCCACAGCGCCCCGGCCCCCAGGGCGAGGGCCACGCCCGGGCTGCGCACCCGAACTGCTGCTGGAGGAGCGGGTGGTGGTCGTCCCGGCGGACGGTCCGCCGGCGGGTCTGCCCCGGCTCACCCTGGCCGGCCTCGCCGCCCATCCGGTCGCGCTCAACACCGTGTCCGGCACCACGACGACGGACCTGTGGCCGTCCGGGGCCCGGCCGGCCGCCACCCTGGAGGTGACCAACACCGACGAGTGGCTCATCGCGATCGCCGCGGGCCGTGCCGTCGGGATCTCCACGACGGCCACCCCGGGCAGCACCACCCACCCCTCCCTGGTCTACCGCCCCCTGACGGACGCACCACCCGTCCCCGTGGTCCTGGCCTGGCCCGAGGGCCCCGCCCACCCGGCCGTCCCGGACCTGCCGGCCCTGGCCCGCGACGTGCTCGCCGCGAGGGGTCGTACCGAAGGAGCTACGGGAGCGGGCCGGCCGACTCCGTGAACATCATGTGGGCGACGAGGATGAACCCGATACAGAAGGTGGTGGCCACCCCCAGGAAGGCCAGGCCGCATCCCGTGCCCAGCGCGAGCCTGCCGCGGGACGGAGGGAGAGCGGTGGCCCGCTCGGGGCACTCCGGCAGGTAGCGCACGGTCACGATGTCGCCGTCCACGATCGTCGAGGTGCCGTTCGCCTCGTCGAAGCGGACCGTACGGCCCTCGCGGGTCGTGAACTCGTAGACGTGGTGGAGCGTGGTGTGCACGGACGTGTCCCCGCCGCCGCCACTGGTCGTCGTGTACGCCCTGAGGCAGCGCGCCTCCGCCGTCAGACCGTGCTGCCACGTCCTGCTGATCCGCCGGGCCCTGCGGATCAGCAGGTACGCAAGGAACCCGAAGAAGGCGATCATGATGAGCGGCACGGCGTAGAAGAGCAGTTCCATGAGGTCCCCCGAGGTCGGTACGCCGGCCCCGATCGACCGGTGTGGCGGGAACTTACCCACACCACGGGGCGGTTGGCCTCAAGCGAAGCTCAGAACCCGGGGAGCGTCGCCCACTCATGGAGCAGGAAGATCGTGGCAGCCCCGAGGACGACCAGCCAGACCACCGTGCCCGCCGTGTCCTTGCCGGGCTCCGTTGCGGATGCGGTGGCCTTGTCGGGCTCGTGGAGGGCGTAGTGGACGAGGGTTGTGTCGCCGGTGGCGCGCTCCCGCGGGCCGCCGCTCTCCTTGAAGCGGACGGTCCGGCCGTCCTGGGTGGTGTAGTCGTACTCGTGCCACTGCACACGCCGGGCCACGTTGTTGACCATGTGGGTGGTGGTCCAGGCGCGCACCACCCGCGCCTGTGCGGTCAGCCCGCTCGCCCAGGCCGCGCGCCGCTGCTGTGTCCGGCGGACCAGTCCCACGGCGGTCAGAACGATGATGGCGAGCATCGCCGTCATGCATATGTTGAAGAAGGCGCCCATGGCGCGTGTACCCCCGTACATCGGCTGTCAGGTCTCGCGTGCGCCGGAGGCTCATCCGGAATCAGCCGTACCGGCGCACGCGGACCCTACCCGAGGGGGGATCAGAAGGTGACGTCCGAGCAGGCGTAGAAGGCGTTGCCCGTGTCGGCGATCGTCCACACCGCGAGGATGACGTGGTGACCGCTCAGGCCGGACGGCAGGGTGCCGCTGTGGCTGAGGGTGGCCGGCGGACGCTGGCCGTTGTAGGGCACCGTCAGGAACGGGGTGAGGTTGAGGTCGGAGCGTGTCAGGGCGTGGTTCTGGTTCCAGCCCTGCCTGGTGACGTAGTACTTGAAGTCCGTCGTGGCGTGCATGGCGGTGAACTGCCAGCGGAAGGTGTAGGTCTGACCGCCGGTCACCCTGGTGGTCGGCCAGGCCGCGCCGGACGGTGTGGTGGGCGAGCTGAGCTGGGCGAAGCGGCTCAGGCCGCCGTTGCAGATCTGACCGTCGGCGGGTCCGGCGGCCGGGAAGCCCTTGGGGCCCTCGACGCTCTGCGGCTCCCACTGGATGTCGCCGCAGTTCGCCACGGTGCCGTTCTGGCAGAGCTTCTGCCTGCTGATGGGGAGGTCGGTGTAACCGTGCCCGCTGGCGCCGCCGGTGGAGAGCACGAAGGCTCCGGCGGTCACCACACCCAGCACGGATGCGGATAGCGCAGAGATTCTGGTCTTGGTGCGCATGCTGCCGCTCCTGGAGAACGTGGGGGAGGTTCACTGAACCGAGCTGTGCAGTAGGTCTAGACCAAGTCTCAGATTATTGCCGTTAGTTGAACATGTCCATACCAATCGCGAGAGCCCTCACGGGCCCCCTCGTGCCCCCCTCGCAAGCCGCCCCCCGGGGGGATCTCACACCGGCTCCCCGCGCCCCGAGCAGAACGCCACCGTCAGATCCCGGACCAGCACCTTGCGCTCGTAGTCGTCCAGTTCGACGAGACCGCGCATGGTCAGCCGGGTCACCGTGTCCTCCACCGAGTCCACGACCGAGTTGAGCATGCTCGACCGCTGCCGGGCGTCCAGCGCGGCGATCCGGCGCTTGTGCATCGCGGCCGCGACCTCGGGGGCGTACTCCACCCGGACCGGCTGCACCGAGAACACCTCCAGGCCGATCGGCCCCGCGTCCGCCGCGACCAGCCGGGTGAGTGTCTCCCCGGTCGCAGCGACCCCGCCCCGCGTCCCGCCCGGCAGCTCCACCGGCACCCGGGCCAGCGCCGCCTCCACGCACTCCCGCAGATAGGTCTCGTGGTCGTCGACCTCCAGCACGGCCCGCACGGTGTCCCGCACCCGCCACACCACCAGCGTCACCACCCGCAGCGGCACCCCGTTGGCGTCCGCCGCCGGCATCGCCTCGCTGCGCCAGTGCCGCAGCCGTACGTCGACCCGGCGCCGGCGCAGCAGCGGGTTCACCCACAGCAGACCGGTGCGCCGGACCGTCCCCCGGTAGCGCCCGAACAGCCCGAGCAGCCTGGCCTGCCCGGTGCGCCCCCGGGCCAGACCGCCGAATCCGGCCAGGCCCAGCGCCCCGGCCCCGGCGAACGCCGCCCACTGTGCGGGCCCGAGACCCGCGTCCGTGTACGCCGGCAGCCGCAGCGACTCCATCGCGAGCGGCGGCAGCACGCCCGCCCACCACGAGGTGGCCAGGCACCCCACGAGGCCGGCCGTCCCGGTCAGCACCCCGGCCACGCCGGGCAGCACCCGGGCCGGCCGCTCCACCAGGTCCGGGTCCATCTGCGGCACCGCCCGGCTGCGGGGCGGGGCCGGGCGGGTGAGGCGCGGCTGTTCGCCGGTGCCCTGCCGGCGGCCCACCACGGCGGGCTTCAGCGGCACCGGCACCGGATCGGGTTCGTCCCTGAAGAGCAGGTGGACGGGGATCTCGGTGGTCACCTCGTTCTGGATCAGCCGGGCCGGACGGGTGGCCGTACCGCCGGGGCCCGCCGGGCCCCCGGCACCCCCCGGCCCCACCGGGGCCGCCGGGGCCGCCGGCTCCTCGGGCTGCTCCTCGGACTCGGGGGTGTGTGACGTGGTCGTACTCATGCGTGCCTCCAGCCTCCGCGCCAGATGCGTCATGACAGGGGTGCCGGCGGGGTGCCGGCAGGGGGTGAGAGGGGGATCAGGGGGCCGGACGCGCGCAGCGGGGGCGGACCGTGCGCGCGTCACGGGTGCGGCTACGCGAACAGACGGCGCCAGGTCTCCGGGCCCGGGTAGCCGTCCGCCGCGCCGCCGCGCCAGCCCTGGCTGCGCTGGAAGGCCGCAACGGCCCGGCGGTCCGCTTCGCCCCAGCGTGGACCGGGCCCGGTGGCATAGAGGCTGCCGAATCCTTTCTCCACCAGCCGCTTCCCCAGCTCGGTGATGTACTCGTTCTCTTCTCCCGGGCGGAAGAAGTTCCGGCCGGGATAGCCCGGTACGCCGTGCGAGGCGGGCGTCCGGGACGGCCCGGCGGGCCGCGGTGCCGTGCCCCTGCCGTGCCCGGCGGGACCGAAGTGCCCAAAGCGCGCGAAGCGCGCCGGAGCCTTGTCGTCGGTCACCGGCTTCTTGCCCACGGCACCGACGGGCACGCCCTTGTAGCGGTAGGGGACGTACTTGTCGGCGTGGGTCCAGTAGGGGTAGGGCGTGGCCTGGCTGCGGGTCTGCGGGGGCGTCTGTTCGTAGACCGTGTAGTACGTGTGGGTGTAGTCGGTCCAGCCGCCGAAGATCACGACGTGGGAGCCGTTCTCGGGGTTGTCCGGGTTGTGGAAGAGCAGCATGTCACCGGGCTGGAGTTCCTCCTTGGTGATCTTGACGCCGAACTGGTCGAGGCTGCCCGTCCACTCGTTGGTGCCAAGGCCCCAGGCCATGGACACATAGCCCGAGCAGTCCTGCCGGTAACCGTCGGTCCAGTAGTCGCTCATGCTGTACGGCACCTTCGCGGCGACCCAGATCTTGGCCCGGTTGATGATGTCGGTCCGGGTGGTGGCGGGAGTCGGGACGCCCGGGGGCTTGACCGGTCCGGCGGCGTCCGGGCCGAACAGCGGGGACCTCTTGCCCTGCGGGGTGGCGGGATCGCCGTCCGCGGCGGGGCTGCCGGGACGGTGCGGGGAGTGGGGGGAGACGAGGGCGGCGGCCGGGAGGGCCGAGGTCAGGGCCGCGGACGCGGCGGCGGCCACGATCACGACCCCTCGGGCCGCCGGACGGCCGCCGAAGCGGGCGGGCAGCGGGCCTGGGCCCGTGCGTCGCCCATGGACGCAGCCGGGGCAGTCACAGTCGCTCACGGGGTCGACGTCCTCGAACACCGGGGTGGTCATGCGATCTGCCTCACATTCGGGGTGGAAATATCCGCGAGTGTCCACGTTGATCAGTTTTACAACTGTCGTCCGGGCGCGCATGTTGACGGTCCGAATGATGTACAGCCCCCCGCGCGCCCCTCCCGGACGCGGACAGGTGGTCGGGAGCACCCCTCCAGGTCAGGTAGAGTTCTCTTTGTCAGCAGGCGCCGCTAGCTCAGTTGGTTAGAGCAGCTGACTCTTAATCAGCGGGTCCGGGGTTCGAGTCCCTGGCGGCGCACAATGACGATGGCGAGCCATGTCCGCATCACGCGGATCAGGCTCGCCATCTCTGCTTTTGCGCGACCGCGCCGCGCGCGGTGAGGGCTCCGCCACCCACACCCCCACGCCTGTGACGAAGGTCCCCCGTGCGAGCGGGGGACCTTCTTGCTGTTTGTCCGGATACTCTCTGGCCATGGCAGCTCGTGACCTCCAGGAGCGGATCAAGAAGCTCATCATCGACCGCAGGCTGCCCTCGGGCGCCCCGCTGCCGACCGAGCCCGAGCTGATGGAGTACCTCGGGGCGAGCCGGAACTCGGTGCGGGAGGCGCTGAAGGCGCTGCAGGCGATGGGGATCGTGGAGATCCGGCACGGGTTCGGGACGTACGTCGGCCCGATGTCGCTCGCCCCGATGATCGAGGGCCTCGCCTTCCGCACGGTCGCCGGGCACTACCGGGGCGAGGACTCCCTGCTCCAGCTGCTGGAGCTGCGCGAGGCGGTCGAGACCGGACTCGTCTCGCGGCTGGCCGGGCGGCTGCCCCGGGCCGACCTCGTTGAACTGGACGGCCTCGTGAACCGTATGGAACAGGAGGCCGCCGAAGGACGCGGCCTCGCCGAAACGGACCGGGCGTTTCACGCCACCCTCTACCGGGGGCTTGACAACGTCCTGCTGAGCGAGGTGATGGAGGCGTTCTGGGACGCCTTCCACCGGGTCCAGCAGGACCTGGTGGAGGTGCCCCAGGACCCGCGGGTCACCTGCCGGCAGCACCGGGAGATCCTGGACGCGGTCCGGTCGGGCGATTCCATACGGGCGGAGGAGGCCATAAGGGACCACTTCGGCAACATCCGCGCCCGCCTCTCCCCCACCGGCGCACCCGAGCCCCCTGAGCCTCTCCCACGCCACAATGAACGGGTTTGACCGGTAAACACCGCGTTTCGCGTCTTGCGATCATGCTGAACGCCGTAGAACTCTGGTTGTTCACGTTGCCGCGGATGTGCGGCTGTTGGGGGAACGAACCGGTTGCCCACCAACGGGGAGGGGGCCCCGTTCATGAACCGGTGCCGAGGGGGGCATCATGCAACCGGAAGGTCGCAGTCCCGTGTCTCTACGGTGTGCAAGGCGTGGTGACGGCGACTCACCACTGACCTGCCCGTGACGGCCGAGGGGACCCCGAACGGGCGGACGAACCGACGAACACGCGGTGACCTGCGTGTGGGGGGAATGACTCATGACGTCGACGCCGACGGGCGCCCGGCAGAGCCAAGAACAGCACAACGACCCGTCACAGACCACTCGCCTGCGGGCACTCACCCATCACACGGGCCAGTTCCGCAGGATCAAGAAGAGCCTTCCGAGATACGACTACGAGCACTACAGCCGGCTTGCGGGTCCCCTCACCCAGCCCGACCCGGGCAAGCCCTACAAGGTGCAGTACCGCTCGCTGCTCTCGCAGGAGCCGCACCGCATACGAGCCGCGCTCATGCTGGGCGCGGCCCCGTTGCTGTCGCTGGTCCTGCTGGCCTGGCTGCTCCAGCCCGAGCACTGGACCGAACGCGACTACCCGGCCTACGACTTCCTGCCTGCGCTGGACGTCGTCATGCTGGTCTCGATCGGCCTGATCGAGTTCTTCCGCTGCATGAACGTGCTGTCCAACGCGCACGCCACACTGGTCGCCCGGGACCCTGTCCCGGTCGTGCCCGAGACCGGCACCCGCGTCGCCTTCCTCACCTCCTTCGTGCCCGGCAAGGAGCCGCTGGAGATGGTGACGAAGACCCTGGAGGCGGCGGTCAGGCTGCGCCACCGTGGCCTGATGCACGTGTGGCTGCTGGACGAGGGCGACGACCCGGCCGTCAAGGAGGTCTGCGCCCGGCTCGGCGTCCACCACTTCACCCGCAAGGGCGTCGCCCGGTGGAACCAGCCCAAGGGCGCGCACCGCGCCAAGACCAAGCACGGCAACTACAACGCGTGGCTGGAGGCGCACGGCGACAACTACGACTTCTTCGCCTCCGTCGACACCGACCACGTTCCGCTGCCCAACTACCTGGAGCGGATGCTCGGTTACTTCCGCGACCCGGACGTCGGCTTCGTCATCGGCCCGCAGGTCTACGGCAACTACGACACGTTCGTCACCAAGGCCGCGGAGTCGCAGCAGTTCCTCTTCCACGCGCTGATCCAGCGCGCCGGCAACCGCTACGGCGCCCCGATGTTCGTCGGCACGTCCAACGCCGTGCGCATCAGCGCCATCAAGCAGATCGGCGGGCTGTACGACTCGATCACCGAGGACATGGCGACCGGGTTCGAGATGCACCGCGCCAAGAACCCGGCGACGGGGAAGAAGTGGAAGTCGGTCTACACGCCGGACGTGCTCGCCGTCGGCGAGGGCCCGAACGCCTGGACCGACTTCTTCACCCAGCAGCTGCGCTGGTCCCGGGGCACGTACGAGACGATCCTCAAGCAGTACTGGAAGGGCTTCTTCACACTGCCGCCCGGCAAGCTCTTCAACTACACGATGATGATCATCTTCTACCCGATGTCCGCCCTCAACTGGATCCTCGCCGCGCTGAGCTGCGCGCTCTTCCTGGGCCTGGGCGCCTCGGGCGTGAACATCGACCCGACCGTGTGGCTGATGCTGTACGGCAACGCCTCCGCGCTCCAGATCGGCCTGTACATCTGGAACCGCCGGCACAACGTCTCCCCGCACGAGCCGGAGGGATCCGGCGGCGTCGCGGGCATGGTGATGTCGGCCCTCTCCGCGCCGATCTACGCCCGCTCGCTGATGGACGCGGTGCTGCGCCGCAAGAGCAAGTTCGTGGTGACCCCGAAGGGCGAGTCGGCCAGCCCCGACACCTTGTTCGGGACGTTCCGCATCCACTGGTTCTTCATCCTGGTCTTCGCCGGCTCTCTCGCCGCCGGCTTCGTGTTCGGGCACTCCCACCCGGCGATGATCACCTGGGCGGTCTTCGCCCTGCTGATCACCGCATCCCCGATCTTCGCCTGGCGGTACACGCTGCGGCAGGAGAGGAAGAAGCCCGGGCCCGCACCGGCCGCCGCCGTGGCCCCGCCCGCACCGGCACCGGCGGTGGCGGCGGCCGAGCCGCAGGACGCGGTGCCCGCACAGTACGCGGCCCACGCACCGCACGCCCCGCACGCCCGTCAGCAGCGGCCCACCTGGGCCGCCTCGCCCCGAGGGCCGGGCGGGGGCACTGCGGGGGACGACGACCAGAACATGCAGACCGCCGTTGGTGGACTTGGGGGACGTAAGGAATGAAGGACCAGGCCGGCCGCCGTCGTGCCCGTCGACTCGCGATAGGCACCGCGGTGGTACTAGCGCTGGCCGGGATGAACGGGCCGTGGCTCTACCGCTTCGGAACCGAGCAGTACCACCAGTACAAGATCAACAAGCCCGAGTACAAGGCCGCCAACGGCCACTGGGACATCGTCGAGTTCCCCAAGGAGTACCGCCAGGACACCATCCACGCCGCCCTCCTGCACACCGGCAAGGTGCTGCTGGTCGCCGGCTCGGGCAACAACCAGGACAACTTCGACAAGAAGAAGTTCGACACCCGCATCTGGGACCCGGTCAAGGGAACGATCAAGAAGATCCCCACGCCCAGCGACCTGTTCTGCACCGGCCACACCCAGCTGGCCAACGGCAACCTGCTGATCGCGGGCGGCACCAAGCGGTACGAGAAGCTCAAGGGCGACGTCACCAAGGCCGGCGGCCTGATGATCGTCCACAACGAGAACCCGGACAAGCCGATCACGCTGCCCGCGGGCACGAAGTTCACCGGCAAGTCCAACGGCAAGACGTTCGTCTCCAAGGACCCGGTGCTGGTGCCGCGCGCGAAGAAGGTCTTCGACCCGAGGACCGGCGCGTTCCTGCGCAACGACCCGGGGCTCGGCCGCATCTACGTCGAGGCGCAGCGAAGCGGCGCCAAGTACGAGACCGGTACGCAGGACAACTACCGGGTCCAGGGGCTGTCCGGTGCCGACGCGCGCAACACGTACGGCATCGCGCAGAAACTCGCCCTCGACAAGAAGGACTTCCAGGGCATCCGCGACGCCTACGAGTTCGACCCGGTCGCCGAGCGGTACATCAAGGTCGACCCGATGAACGAGGCCCGCTGGTACCCGACGCTCACGACGCTGTCGGACGGGAAGATCCTCAGCGTCTCCGGTCTCGACGACATCGGCCAGCTGGTGCCGGGCAAGAACGAGATCTTCGACCCCAAGACCAGGAAGTGGACGTACCTCCCGAAGATCCGGCAGTTCCCGACCTATCCGGCGCTGTTCCTGATGCAGAACGGGAAGATCTTCTACTCGGGCTCCAACGCGGGGTACGGACCGGACAACGTGGGCCGTGACCCCGGCATCTGGGACGTCGGCACCAACAAGTTCACCAAGCTGCCCGGGCTCAGCGACCCGAACATGATGGAGACGTCCGGGACCGTGCTGCTGCCTCCGGCCCAGAACGAGAAGTTCATGGTGATCGGCGGGGGCGGGGTCGGCGAGTCGGAGCTGTCCAGCAAGAAGACGCGGATCATCGACCTGAAGGCCGACAGTCCCCGGTTCGTGGACGGGCCCCAGCTGGCGAAGGGGACCCGGTATCCGCAGTCCTCGGTCCTGCCCGACGACACCGTGCTGGTGTCGGGCGGCTCGGAGGACTACCGCGGACGCAGCGACTCCAACATCCTGCAGGCCCGGCTGTACCACCCCGGCAGCAACAGCTTCACGCAGGTCGCCGATCCGCTGGTGGGGCGCAACTACCACTCCGGTTCGATCCTGCTGCCGGACGGGCGGGTCATGTTCTTCGGATCCGACTCGCTGTACGGGGACAGGGCGAACACGAAGCCGGGGAAGTTCGAGCAGCGGATCGAGATCTATACGCCGCCGTACCTGTACCGGGATTCCCGGCCTTCGCTCAGCGGGGGGCCGCAGACGATCGCGCGGGGAGCTTCCGGGACGTTCACCTCACAGCACGCGTCGAGCATCAAGAAGGTGCGGCTGATCCGGCCCAGTGCGTCCACGCACGTGACCGATGTGGATCAGCGGTCCATCGCTCTGGATTTCAAGACGTCCGGGGACAAGATCACTGTGACGGTGCCGAAGAACCGGAATCTGGTGCAGTCCGGGTGGTACATGCTGTTCGTGGATGACGATCAGGGGACGCCGAGCAAGGCACAGTGGGTGAAGGTGCCTTAGCGAACGGGTGGGGAACTGCGCGAGTTCGGCGGCTGCGGGCTCGTCGTGGCTTGTCGCGCAGTTCCCCGCGCCCCTCAGGAAGTTGCCGCTTGCGCCAGCTTCAAGGCGTAGGCCGGCCACCACTGGCCTGCCTTGGGGCCGCCCTTGCAGGTGCCGTCGGACTCTCCCGGGCGCTTGACCCACAGATAGGCGTCCACCAGCGGGTCCGCCGTCCTGGTCGTCGGCGTCTCGCCCAGGGAGCGCCCGGGAGGGTTGCACCAGCGCTCGACAGGATCGCCGGTCGTGTACGGGCCGTTGCCGTTGCGGCTGGTGTCGATGACGAAGTGTTTGCCGCCCACCTTGGCCGAGAGCTGTTTGCCGTAGGCGATGGAGTCCTTGGTGGAGTAGAAGTTGGCGACGTTGACGGCGAAACCGTCGGCCCGGTCGATGCCGGCCTGCTGGAGGGACTGGAAGATCTGGTCGGGGTGTCCCCAGCCCGCGTTGCCGGCGTCCAGGTAGACCTTGGTGTTCTTCAGGGACTTGAGCTTGGTGACGGCCCCCTTGAGGAGGTCGTAGCGCTCCTCGTGGAACTGGTCCGGGGTGCAGCCGTCGACGAGGTGGAGCACGGCGTCCGGTTCGAGGACGACGGTGGTGGCGCGGTCGTCGATGCCCCGCGCGACGGCGTCGATCCAGGCGCGGTAGGCGTTGCCGTCGGCGGCGCCGCCCTGGGAGTACTGGCCGCAGTCGCGGTGCGGGATGTTGTAGAGGACGAGCAGGGCGGCGCGGTCGGACTTCGCGGCGGCCTCGGTGAAGCCGCGGGCCTCCTGCTCGGGGTTCTCCGGGCCGATCCACTCCCCCGTCGGCTGCTCGGCGATCCTGCGGATCTGCGTGGCCTCGGTCTTCTTGCCCGCCTTCTCGTAGGTCGCGAGCTGGCGGGCCGCGGTGCCGTCCGGGTTCACCCAGAACGGGTCGGCGGACTTGGGCTGTTGGGTGATCGTGGCTCCCGGATCACCGGACTTGTCCCCGCCGGAGGAGCACCCGGCGAGCAGCAGTGCCGCCCCCAGCACCGCCGCGGACGCCCGTGTCCGGGCCGAGGACCGGGCCCCCGTGCTGTCGTACATGCGATTCCCCCCTGGGCGCATTGTTCCGAATGCCCATCGTGGCACACCGGCGGTGCCGGTCACGAGGTCGCAAAAGTGTTCACGAGCCGGTGCCGGTGAGGTACGCGGAGACCACCACGTTGGCCGTGTAGCTGTGGCTCGTGCGGTCGAAGGCGCCGCCGCAGGTGATCAGGCGGAGTTCGGCGCGGCCCGGCTTGCGGGGGCCGTAGGCCTGCCGGGCGTCGAAGTCGTCGCGGGCCAGGACGCGGATGTCGTCGACGGTGAAGTCGGCGACCCTGCCGTCCGCGCGGACCACCCGGACCGTCCTGCCGGGCTGCAGGGTGCTGAGCTTGTAGAAGACGGCGGGCCGGGTCCGGGTGTCGACGTGTCCCACCATCAGTGCGGTGCCCGCCGCGCCGGGAGTGGTTCCGGAGCCGTACCAGCCGACCACGCCCGGCTGGTCGAAGGGCGGCGGTTCGACGGCGCCCCGGCTGTCCAGGCCGCGGGCCACCACCGGCGCCTGCACGCCCAGTTCGGGGATGTCGATGCGTTGCGGGAGCGCGGCCCTGAGCGGCTTCGCCGCGGGCGGCAGCCGGACCGGTCGGCCGAGGCCGGCCACGTCGCCGGTCGCGGGTCCGGCCGGGCTCTGCGGTACGCCGGTCACGCTGCGTCCCCACAGCCACAGCCCGAGCAGCAGGAGCGCCCAGGCCAGGAACACGATCAGACGCCCGGCGCCGGTGGTGCGTGCCTGCCCGTCGGCCATGGCGGAGCGCGTCCTCACTCCGTGCCGCGGCTCCGGCGGGCTCTGAGCAGCCCGACGGCGGCCGCGGCGGTCCCGGCGAGAGCCAGGCCGGTCACCGCCTGGACGGTGTCGGGGCCGGACTCGCTGCCGGCCACCGTGGCGAAGTGCGCGGTGCCGCCGCCGCCCGCCTCGACGGGGGCGACGGGCGAGGGGGAGGAGGTGGCCCGGCCGAACTGGCCGAACCGGCTGAACAGATCGGTCACGCCGGTCTGCCCGGAGTCTTTGCCGGCCACGGTGATCCTGCTGGTGAGCACGGTGCCGGCGCAGGTGATCCGCACGTCGTAGACGCCGGGCGCGACCGAGGAGCGGACCCGGGTCTCACCGGACAGGGCGCCCTGGGTGCCGGTCAGAGCGGCGTCGGCGACGAACGCGGACGAGGCGGCCGAGCCCTGGGATCCGGTGCAGCCGCGCACCCTGAGGGCCACGTCGGTGCCCGGGGCCGGGGAGGCCGGGGTCACGGAGAATCCTTGGCCGCCGTCGGCCGCGTACGCCGCCGGGCCGAGAGCGGTGGCGGCCAGGAGCCCCGCACAGAGAGTGAGACGCAGTGAGCCCATCGTGAACCTCCAGTTACTGGGAGGCTCCCCCGTGGGGCGCGCCTCCGCATCCTCGGGAGGCGCGCGATTGCTCCATACGGGTGGTCCGGGGTTTGGAAATCCCTGGTCAGACGAGGTCGACCAGGTCCGCGATGGAGTCGACGACCTGGGAGGGGCGGAAGGGGTAGCGGTCGATGTCGTCGGGCTGGGTGACGCCGGAGAGCACCAGGAAGGTGCGCATACCGGCCTCCAGGCCCGCGAGGACGTCGGTGTCCATGCGGTCGCCGATCATCGCGGAGGTCTCCGAGTGGGCGCCGATCGCGTTGAGTCCGGCGCGCATCATGAGCGGGTTGGGCTTGCCGACGAAGTACGGCTTCTTGCCGGTGGCAGCGGTGATCAGGGCGGCGACCGAGCCGGTGGCGGGCAGGTCGCCCTCGGTGGAGGGGCCGACGTTGTCGGGGTTGGTGGCGATGAACCGGGCGCCGTTGTTGATGAGGCGCACGGCCTTGGTCAGCGCCTCGAAGGAGTAGGTGCGGGTCTCGCCGAGGATCACGAAGTCGGGCTCGTGGTCGGTGAGGATGTAACCGATGTCGTGCAGCGCGGTGGTCAGGCCCGCCTCGCCGATGACGTAGGCGCTGCCGCCGGGCCGCTGGTCGTCCAGGAACTGGGCGGTGGCCAGGGCGGAGGTCCAGATGTTCTCCACCGGCACGTCCAGACCCATCCGGCGCAACCGGGCGTGCAGGTCCCGGGCGGTGTAGATGGAATTGTTGGTGAGCACCAGGAAGGGGCGCCCGGAGTCGCGGAGCTTCTTCAGGAAGGCGTCGGCGCCCGGGATCGGGACGCCCTCGTGGATGAGGACGCCGTCCATGTCGGTGAGCCACGACTCGATGGGCTTGCGGTCTGCCATGTGCTTGCGTCTCCTGGCGTGCGTGCGGTCAAGAAGCGGGGGCGCCGGAACCACGGCGTACCGACGCCCCCAGCCTAATTCGGCGGCTTGATCCTGACCCCGGTCAGGACGGGGGGATCACTGGGTGATCCGCACTCCGTCGACGACCCAGTACCAGTTGTTCCCTCCGGTGTAACGGAAGCGGACGCGGGCCGAGGTCGCCCCGGCCGGGACCTGGAGGGTGACGGTCTCGGTGCGCGAGGGGACGTCGGCGGTGTAGGTGCGTACGGAGACGGGGGCGGCGCCGTCGTAGGAGACGAGGACCTCGCCCTTCTGCGGGGACTCCTGCCGGTAGTAGGTCGTGTAGGCGAGGGTCGCGGTGCGGCCGCCGGTGACCGGGTGGGCGGGGCTGACCAGGGTGGAGTCGAAGGTGCCGGTGAGGGCCTTGTCGTTCCACTCGTCGCCGTCGGCGACCGCGAAGACGTTACGGGCGCGGACGTTGCACTCGCGGTTCTGGTCGCGCTGGGCCTGGGTCCAGAATTCGTCGGTGGTGAAGGACCAGCCGCGCCACTCGGTGACCCCGCCGGTGCCCATCGCGGAGTTGTCCACCGACCAGCCGGCGGGCGGGGTGTGGGTGAAGCCGAGGATGCCCGCCGGGATGCCGGTCTCGTCCACGCGGGACTGCAACCGGCCGCGCAGGGCGTCGAAGTCGTCGGGGGCGGGCTGCTGGACGGGGCGGCCGTCCAGGTCCCAGGCTGGGTCGATCGCGATGCCGAGGTGGGCCAGTGCGGAGGCGGCGACGTCGGGCATCTTCACGTCGTACCGGACCGAACCGGCCGCCAGGGTGGGCCCGGTGGCGATCAGGAAGGTCTGGCGCTCCTGGAGGGTGGAGCCCCCGTGGCCGCCCGGGTCGGTGTGGCCGTGGTCGGCGGTGACCATGATCAGCCAGTCCTCGTCGGCATAGGCGGGCCGGGACTTGACGGCGGCGACGATCTGGCCGACCTGGGCGTCGGCGCCGTGGATGGCGTCCAGGTACTGCTGCGAGGCGGCGCCGTAGCTGTGGCCCGCGTGGTCGATGTTGTCGAGGTGCACGAAGACCGCGTCCGGGTTGCCGTCCCTGAGCTGCGCGACGGCGCGGGAGGTGGTGCCGGTGTCGTATTCGGCGCTCGGCGTGGAGATGCGGGTGTCGACCTTCGGGGAGAGGACGGTGTCGGTGATCGGCGCCCAGGAGGCGACGGCGTACGTCACGAGCTGCGGTTCGGCCGTCTCGACGCGGGTGAGGAAGTCCGGGTACTGCGCGAACCGGGAGCCGGTGAAGTTGTTGTCCTTGACGTTGTGCTTGTCGGGCCAGACACCGGTGATGATCGTCGACCAGCCGGGGCCGGACAGGGTCGGCGCGAGCGGGTTGGCGTAGATGCTGCTGGGTGCGGTGAGCCCCGCGGCCATCAGGGCGTCGAGGTTCGGGGCGTCGGCGTCCTTGATGCGCTGGAGCAGGGCGCCGTCCAGGCCGATGACCAGGACCTTGGGGGCCTTGGCGGCGGCGCGGGCGACGGCGGAGAGCGGGCCGGCGGACACGGCGACCGCAGCGGCGGAGACGAGGAAGGTACGGCGGGACGGGTTGGGCACGGAGTCCTCCGGAGGAGAGGGTGGACGTGCAAGGAGTGGTCATGCCACCGCCCCGGCGGTACCAGGGGCGGCGCGCAGCAGCCGACGGGCGAACTCCCCCAGGGGCGCGGGGCTGTCTTCGGTGTGCGGCCACCGCCGCGTGGGCGCGACCAGCCGCGACGGCGGGACGAATACGTACGGCGGGACGGCAGCGGCCAACGGCCGAACCCCCGGAGGGCTCAGCTACCCGTGGCGGACTTCCAGGCCTCGACGTACGACGTGAGGTTCTTGTCGATGTCGTTCCAGTCCGGCGAGAAGATGTCGACGCCGTTCATCAGCTTGGCGAGTGCGACGGCGTCGGCGTCGGCGGCCTTGACGTCCGAACGGGCGCTGAAGCCGCCGCCGATCTCGCTGACCTCCTGCTGCTGCTTCTGCGCGAGCATGAAGTCGAGGAGCTTCTTGCCGTTCTCGCTGTGCGGGGCCTTGGTGACCAGGCCGGCGGCGTAGGGCAGGGCGAACGTGGTGGGCCTGCCGCCCTGCTTCGCCGGGAACCAGATACCGAGGCCCGGCATGGTCTTGGCCTGGGCGTAGTTCATCTGCACGTCGCCGTTGGCGACGAGCAGTTCGCCCTTGTCGACCTTGGGGGCGAGCTTGCCGGTGGAGGCGGACGGGCCGACGTTGTTGGCCTGGAGCTTCTTCAGGTAGGCGAGGGCCTGGTCCTTGCCGCCGAAGTCGTGGATCGCCTTGATCAGTACGGCGGTTCCGTCACCGGCGACGCCGGGGGTGGAGTACTGGAGCTTGTTCTTGTACGTGCCGTCGAGCAGCTCGTCCCAGGTGGTGGGGGCCTTCTTCAGCTCCTTCTTGTTGTAGACGAAGCCGAAGTAGTTGTTGACGACGGAGGTCCAGGTGCCGTCGGTGGCCTTGTCGGCGCCGCTGACCTGGATGGAGTCCTTCGGCTCGTACTTCTGCAGCAGGCCCTTGCTGTCGGCCTGCTGGATGAACGGCGGCAGGGTGACGAGCACGTCGGCCTGCGGGTTGCTCTTCTCGCGGACGGCGCGCTGCACCATCTCGCCGGAGCCGCCCTCGACGTACTTGACCTTGATCCCGGTCTGCTTCGTGAAGTCGGCGAAGACCTTGTCGTACCAGCCGTCGCCGTTCTCGCCCTTGAGCCCGTCGGCGCTGTAGACGGTGACGGCCTTCTCGTCGGAGGCGGCGGAGGAGCTGCCGCAGGCCGACAGCAGCGGGGTGGCGAGGAGAGTGACGGCGACAGCGAGTCCGAGGGTGTTTCTGGGCATGGCGGGATGAACTCCTTGCGGCGGCGAAGGGCTGGTGCGGGAGGTGGCGCTGCGGGGTCAGCGGTAGGAGGCTCTGGTGCGGACCCGGGAGACGGCGAACAGGACGAGCAGGGTCGCGGCCATGAGGACCACCGCGACGGCGGACCCCGCGAACAGGGCGCCGCGGTCGGTGGCCGCGTAGATCAGGACGGGAAGCGGGGTCCAGTCGGGCGGATAGAGCATCATCGTGGCGCTCAGCTCGCCCATGGACAGGGCGAAGCAGAGGCCGGCGGCGGCGGTGAGCGAGGGCAGCAGGAGCGGCAGCCGCACCCGCCACAGGACGTAGGCGGGCCGGGCGCCGAGGGAGGCGGCGGCCTGCTCGTACGCCGGGTCGAGGCGGGTGATCGCCGCCGACACGGACTGGTGGGCGAAGGCGGTGACCAGGACGGTGTGGGCGACGATCACGATCCACCGGGTGCCGTTGAGCAGCATCGGCGGCTGGGAGAAGGCCACCAGGACCGACAGCCCGACCACGACCGACGGCACGGCGACCGGCAGGACGAACAGCGCGTCGAGGATCCGGCGGTGACGCTTCTTCAGGGCTGCCCCGGCCAGCGCGGCCCAGGTGCCGGTGGCCAGGGCGAGCAGGCTCGCGGTGGCGGCCGTGACCAGGCTGGTGGTCAGGGCCTGCAGGGCCTCGCCGCGGGTGGCGGACCGGTAGTTGGCCGTCGTCGGGCCCGAGGGCAGGACGCTGGACCAGTGGGTGGCGAAGGAGGCGCCGAGGACGACGAGGAGAGGGAGGGCGAACAGGGGCAGGAAGAGGAGGAGGAACACCGCCCACACGACCCACTTGGCCTTGCGGCTATGCACCAGCACGACGGCTCACCACCCGGTAGAGGCCGTACAGCCCAACGGAGATCAGGACGTTGACGACGGCGACCACGCACGCGCCCGGGTAGTCGGACTCCAGGATCGCCTTGCTGTAGACGAGCATCGGCAGGGTCGTGACCCCTTTCGCACCGGTGAACAGCACGATCCCGAACTCGTTCAGGCACAGCACCAGGACGAGGCTTCCGCCGGCGGCGAGCGCGGGCAGCGCCTCCGGCAGGATCACCTGCCGCACGATGCGCGGCGCGCGGGCGCCGAGCGAACTGGCCGCCTCCAGCTGGGCGGTGTCGAGCTGGGAGAAGGCGGCGAGCAGCGGCCGCATCACGAACGGCGTGAAGTAGGTGACCTCCGCCAGCAGCACCCCCCAGGGTGTGGTCAGGAACTGGAAGGGTCCCTCCGCCGCCCCGCTGACGTCGGTCCACAGACCGTTGGCCATGCCGACGCTGCCGTAGACGAACAGCAGCGCCAGCGTGATGAGGAAGGACGGGAAGGACAGGAAGACGTCCACGAACCTGGCGACCACCTTCGCCCCGGGGAACGGCACGAACGCGATGACCAGCGCCAGCAGGAAGCCGAGGACCAGGCATCCGGCGGTGGCGGCCAGGGCCAGCCACACGGTGGTCCACAGCGCGTGCCGGAACGCCTCCGAGGCGAAGACGTCCGCGTACGGCTGCACGGAGGTGCCACCGCTGTCGGGCCGGAAGGACTGCTGGACGACGAGGGCGAGGGGGTAGAGGAAGAAGACGGCGAGCAAGGCAACCGGCGGCAGGGCAGCCAACCAGGGGCGCGGGGCTGTCTTCGGTGTGCGGCCACCGCCGCGTGGGCGCGGCCGGCCACGAACGGCCCGCGCGTGTGTGACGGCCTCAGCCATGGCTCACCCCTGCGGGCAGCAGCGTCGCGTCGTCGGGAGCGAAGTGCAGGGCGACCGTGTCTCCATGCACCGGCGGGTCCCTCAACTCGCGCAGGTCCGCCATCACCTGGTGCCCGTCCACCTCGACGTAGAGCCGGTGGGTGGCGCCCCGCCACTGGATCTCCCTGACGGTGCCGGTGATCCGGTTGGGTCCGTCGCCGAGGCCCACCAGGTGCGGCCGTACACACAAGGTGGCCCGCGCGCCCGTGACCGCGCCCGCCGTGTCGACCTTCAGGTCGGCCCCTGCGAAGCCGACGTTCCCGTGGCCGACGGTCACCGGCAGCAGGTTGGCGTTCCCGACGAAGGACGCGGTGAACTCGTCGGCCGGGGCCCGGTACAGCTCCCTCGGCGTCCCGCAGGACTGCAGCCGCGCCGCGTCCATCACCGCGATCCGGTCGGCCAGGGTGAGGGCCTCGACCTGGTCGTGGGTGACGTACAGCATCGACACGTCGGGCAACTCACGGTGCAGCCGGGCGAGTTCGGCCAGCATTCCGGAGCGCAGCCGGGCGTCGAGCGCGGACAGCGGCTCGTCCAGGAGCAGCACGTCGGGCCGGACGGCGAGGGCGCGGGCGATGGCGACGCGCTGCTGCTGTCCGCCGGACAGCTCCCGCGGGTGGCGGCGGGCGTAGGAGGCCATGCCGGTCATCTCCAGCGCCTCGGCGACCCGCCCTCGTATCTCGCCCCTGGGGGCCTTGCGGGCCTTCAGCCCGAAGGCCACGTTGTCGTCCACCCGCATGTGCGGGAAGAGGGCGTACTGCTGGACGACCATGCCGATGCCGCGCCGGTGGGGCGGCAGGTCCGTCACGTCCCGGTCGCCGAGGAACACGCGCCCGGAGGCGGGCCGTACGAACCCGGCGACCGCCCGCAGCGCGGTGGTCTTGCCGGATCCGGACGGCCCGAGGAGTGCCATGACCTCGCCGGGCCCGACGGTCAGGTCGAGGGAGTCGAGTACGACGTTGCCGTCGTAGGCGACCGTGACGGAGTCGAAGCGGATGCCCATCTCACCGGGCTCCCGTGAGCAGCGCGGGCAGGTCGGCGACGGAGTCGAGGACGTGGGTGGCGCCGGCCTCGCGGAACGCGTCGTCGCCGTGGGCGCCCGTGCGGACGCCGACGACCAGGCCCGCTTGGGCGCGTACGCCGCTGAGCACGTCGTAGGAGGTGTCGCCGACGACGGCGACCTGCCGGACGTCCTCGGCGGCCTTGGTCCGCACGAAGGCCTCCAGGACCATGTCCGGGAAGGGCCGCCCGCGCCCGCCGGCGTCGGCCGGGCACAGGGTGAGCGGTACGAGGTCCTGCCAGCCGAGGGCGGCGAGGACGGCGTCCTGCGTGACGCGGGCGAAGCCGGTGGTCAGGACGACGGTGCGGCCTCCGGCGGCGATGTCCTCGATGGCTTCGCGGGCGCCGGGGACCGGGGCGACGAGCCCTGCGTCGACGAGGTCGCCGTACGCCTTCTCGAAGGCGGTGTTGGCGCGCCGGGCGAGGTCCTCGGCCCCGAACAGGTGCCGGAAGACGGAGATCTTGGACTCGCCCATGGTGGCGCGGACGTAGTCCAGCTTCTCGGCGTGGTCGGCGGAGCCGGGCTCGACGCCCAGCTCGGCGGCGGCCGCCTCGAAGGCGCGCTCGACGAGGCCGCCGTCGGCGACGGTGGTGCCGGCCATGTCGAGGACGACGAGACGGATGTCGCGGATGTCGGTGGTCAACTCTCTCACCAGCCCAGTTCGTTGGCGGTCGTTTCGGCTATCGCGGGCGAGCAGGTCATGCCGCGCCCGCCGGGCCCGGTGACCAGCCACACTCCGTCGCTCACCTGCTGCCGGTGCACGACCCGGCTCGTGTCGGTGCACTGCGCGTACACGCCGGCCCAGCGGCGCCGGATCTTCGGCAGCGGCCGGCCGAGGAGGGACTCGACGACCTCGGTGAGGTGGTCGTAGGGATCCTCGAGGGTGTCGAAGGCGAAGGGGTGTTCGTACTCGTGGGTGTCGCCGATGGTCAGGCCGCCGTCGGCGCGCTGCACCATGAGCAGCTGCATCCTGTGCTCGGCGGCGGTCACCGGCTGCGGCCGGCCGGCATTGAGCGCGTCCAGCGCCGGGGAGGCGTAGGCCGGGTAGTAGCGGAAGCTGTCGGCGTCCGCGACCGAGGTGGTGAGCTTCTCGCCCAGCGGGTCGGTCTGCATCATCTGGAGGCGGACGCGGCGCACGGGCAGACCGGGCCCGGCCAGCTCGCGGACGAGTCCGCCGAGCCAGGCGCCGGTGCACAGCACGACGGCGTCCGCGTGGTGCACATCGCCGTGGTCGTCGCGGACGGCTCCGGCACCGGTCACCTCGCGGACCTCGCGGCCCGGCAGGAAGGTGTAGTCCGGGGACCTCAGCAGTTCTTCGCGCAGGGCGAGCTGGGCGGTGCGCGGCTCGACGGCGGCGTCCCGCTCGCAGTACAGGGCCGCGGTGAACTCGCCGCGCAGGGCGGGGTTGAGAGCCCGGGCCTCGCCGGGGGTCAGGAGCTTGTAGCCGCGGGCGGAGGCGTCGGGGCGGGCCACGGCGGCCTCGGCGACGGCGAGTTCGAGGTCCCCGCGCACCGGGGTCAGCGACCCGTTGGCCCGGAAGCCGAGTCCGGGCACCTGTCCGCCGATCGCCTCCCACAGCTCCCGCGCCCGCAGCGCGGTCTCCAGCTCTTCTCCACCGGCACGGCCGCTGACCCAGATCTGTCCGAAGTTGCGCAGCGAGGCGCCGCGCGCCTCCGCCTCACGCTCGATCTGGACGACCTGGTGGCCGCGCTTCACGGCTTGCCAGGCGTGCATGGTGCCCACCACGCCTGCTCCGACGACTGTCACTCTCACGACGGCAACGCTCCTCGGGACCGGGGAACCGGAAGGGTCCGGCTGACAACGAGAGCGTGAACGACCCATCACGTTTGGGCTAGACCCGTTATCTTCTCGTGACTTTTCGAAGGGTGCCAATGGGTGGATTCAGGCTGCTATCCCCCCGGAGGTGGGCGGTGATCAGCCCTTGAGGGGTGGGCGGTGATCAGCCGTCGGGGGCAGGAGGTGATCAGCCCTCGATGCGGGCGGCGGTCGGCTCCCGAGGTGGGCGGTGATCAGCCCTTGAGGTGCGCCGTGAAGGAGAACCGGTCACCGCGGTACAGGGTGCGCACACGCTCCAGCGGCCGCCCCTCCGTGTCCCGGGACACGCGGTGGATCAGCAGCATCGGCAGGGCCGGCGGGGTGCCGATGAGCAAGGCCTCGCGGGGCGTGGCCAGCACGGTCTCGAGCCGCTCGTCGGCGTCGCCGAAGTCGATGCCCTGGGCCTTCAGGTAGGCGTAGAAGGAGGAGTCGGGATCGAAGTCGGCGTCGAGGCGCGGCACCCGCTCGACCGCGACGTAGGTGCTCTCCAGACCGACCCGCTCGTCGTCGGCGAGCAGCACCCGCTCCAGGTGCCAGACGGGTTCGCCCCGGGTGAGGCCGGCCTCGGCGGCGAGGGGCTCGGGGCAGGGGAAGCGGTCGAGGGTGACGAGGGTACGGCCCGGGGTACGGCCCTGCCTGCGCACTCCCTCGGTGTAGCTGGCGAGGGACAGCGGCTGGGCCAGCTTGGGCCCGGCCACGACGGTCCCCCGCCCGCGCCGCCTCAGGCGCCCCTCCAGCACCAGCTCCCGTACGGCCTGCCGTACGGTTTCGCGGGCGACGTCGTACCGCTCGGCGAGATCGCGCTCGGTGGGGATGACGCTGCCCTCCCCCAGCTCCTCCAGCAGTCCGGCGATGCGTGCCTTCACCGCGTAGTACTTCGGGATGCGCCCGTGCTCGGGGATGCCGGAGCGGACGGGGGCGCCGGGGGCCTGGTCGTTCGGGTAGTCCACGCAGTGATCGTCGCAGACGGGGGCGGGTCCGTCGCAGGCCGGTCGGCGACTCGGCCACGCCGACGGCTCAACGGCGTCGACAGGCCACCGGCGACGGCGGCTCAGCGGCACCGACGGCTCAGCGCCGCCGACGGATCCGCAGCGCCGGCGGACGAGCGGTGTCGACGGATCCGCAGCGCCGGCGGATCAGCGGTGTCGACGGGTCCGTGGCGTCGACGGGTCACCGGTACTGGCGGGTCACCGGTGCCGGCGGCTCAGCGGCGTCGGCGGCTCAGCACGAGGGCGCCCCCGCCGACGGTGACAAGTGCGGTGACGGCCGCGAGCAGCCCTTGCGCGAGTCCGAGGCCGGTGCGGGCCAGCTCCCGGGCCCGCTCCCCCGCCCCTTCGGCCCCTTCGGCCCCCTCGGCCTCCTCGACCCCCTCGGCCTCCTGGGCGAACGGGAAGGAGGCGCCGTCCGACGCGGAGCTGTCGGGGGAGGGCTGCGAGGTATCGGCCGGGGTCGCCTGGGTGACCTGGGTCGCCTCCGGATCCACCGTTCCCTCCGGATCCGCGGTCCCGTCCGGAAGCGCCGTCCCCTCCGGATCCGCCGTCGCGTCCGGATCCGGCGTCGTCCCGGTGTCCACGTCCTGCCCGATCCCGAAGCGGTAGTCGTTGGACTGCCCGACCCAGTCCCCGTCCTCGCCCCGGCGCTGGACGACGGCCGCGTTGGCGGTGACCTGTTCGGTTGCGGCGTCCGGCGCGACCGCGAGTCTGACCTTGACGGACACGGTCTTTCCCGGCGCCACGGTGAACCCGCCGAACCCCTGGGTGTCCAGCACGCCGACCAGCTCCTGCTCGTCGGTGGTCTCGAGGGTGACGGGGTGGGTGGTGGAGCCGACGTAGAAGTCCAGCTCCGCCTGGGACGGCTTCAGGGTGCGCTTGCTGTCGACGAGGACGACGACCGGATGGATACCGGCGCAGGTCCGCTTGGTGGTGTTGGTGAGGTCGATGTACCAGGCTCCGTAGCCTCCGCCCGCCTCGTAGGAGGTGGGTCCGCCACGGATGCGGGTGGCCAGCGGGAAGGCACGGCCGCCGGACACCGCGCAGGAGGAACCGGCCGTGTCCGCGTGGGCGGCGTTCGACGACACGGGTACGAGAACGGCGGCTGCGGCCAGACAGAGGGACAGGGACGTGCACAGTCGCATGAACACATGACCATGCCGGGCGGAGACGGACGGATCGGGCTGCCACCCCGGGGTCGAGGGGCAAGTCCGCTCGATCAGCCGAGCAGCACGGGGCCGCACAGCCCTCTAGTGGTGAACGGCGTCGCCGGAGGGTGCGAACATCGCGAACTGACCGGAGATCCAGGGGTCGGCCGTCGCCGGCCGACCTGAGATCCAAGCGTCGGCCACCGCCAACTGGCCTGCAACCCAGGGGTCAGCCATCGCCAACTGACCCGCGACCCAGGGGTCGGAGTGGTTCCCGGCTACGGCGACCCGGGCAGAAACATGCCCGTCCGCCTGAAGGGTGGCTGCTCCCGCAGAGCCGCCCCCGACGAGGAGAGCCCCTCCGGCGAGCGCGGCGGACATGCCCGCGACCACAAGGCGCCGCATGAGCTTCTGCATCGTGTTTCCTCCTTGCACGGTCCACCGCCCCATGTGCCGCGAACGGTGGCGCTTGCCATTGCTGTGGCGCTGTTCAAGCTACGACTCCCGAGATGGTTGAACAATAAACTACAGAGGTGAGACGGGTCACCCGGCCGACCTGGACCACATGAATCCCGCGGACATCCCCGGCCGACCGCGCCCGTCGCGCCCTTGGACGCCCCGACCTTGGCCGCCCCGCCCTGGACGTCCCACCCCTGGCTGCCCCATCCGTAGCCACCCTGTCCACGGTCGCCCCGTCCGTAGCCACACTGTTCGCGGCCGCGTCGGAGCCGCGCGTGCCGCAACGGCCCTTCCCGGCAGACGTTCCCACCCGCCCCGCCCGCCACTTCCCGGCAGGCGTTCTCACCTGTCCCGCCCACCGCTTCCCGGCAGGCGTCCTCAGCCGTCCGGGGTACTTCCCGACAGGCGTCCCCAGCCGGACGTCGGCACTTCCCGGCAGGCGTCCTCAGCCGTCCGCCCGGCCGAACAGGGGAGCCAGGAGGAGTTGTGCGGCGCCTTCCGCCACCGCCCGTTCCCCGCCGGGAGCGAGCCGGACCGGCACCCGCGCCCCGAGGGGCCCCTCGCGCCGGGCCCGGGCGTCGAGCACCTTCGCGACGCCGTCGACGAACGCCTCGGGCGCCGCAGCGACCGTCCGCCCGCCGAGCAGCACCAGATCGATGTCCAGCAGTGCCACCAGGTTCCCGGCCCCCACCCCGAGCACCCGCGCCGCCTCCGCCGTCTCTCCCCGTTCCACGGCGGCCAGGCACAGCGCCTCCACGCACCCCCGGTCCCCGCACTCGCACACCGGCCCGTCCAGCTGGAGGACCTGGTGGCCGAACTCCCCGGCCCCGGTCCGTACACCCCGATGCACGCTGCCGCCGATCACCAGCCCGGCCCCCAGCCCCGTACCTAGATGCAGATACGCGAAGGACCCGCCCTCGCCGCCGACCGCCAGGCCGAGCGCGGCGGCGTTGGTGTCCTTGTCGACCACGACCGGCACCCCCAGCCGCTCCGCGAGCGCGTCCCGCAACGGAAACCCCTCCCACTCCGGGAACCCGGTCACCCGGTGCAGCACCCCGCCCGCATGATCGAGCGGACCGGGCAGAGCCACACCGGCACCGAGCAGGGAGGCGACCTCGCCGAGCCCCCGGCCGGCGACGTCCAGCGCCTCTCCCACCAGCCCCTCCACGGCTCCGGCGACCACGCCCAGCACCGCCTCCGCCCCGGCCCCGAGGTCCAGTGCCCGGCGCCGCTCCCCCACCACGGCCCCGTCGAGATCCACCAGCACCGCTCGCAGCTCGTCCCGGTCCAGCTGCACCCCGACCGCGTGCCCGGCCTCCGGCACCAGCCGCAGCACGGTGCGCGGCTTGCCCCCGGTGGACGCCCGGCGCCCGGCCTCCGCCGCGAGCCCCGCCTCCCGCAGCCGTGCGGTGATCTTGCTGACGGCCTGCGGGGTCAGCCCGGTCCGCTCGGCCAGCTCGAGGCGGCTGATGCCCTCGCCCCCGGCCGCCCGCAGCAGGTCCAGCACCAGTGCGGTGTTGTGGCTGCGCACCGCGAAGAGATTGGCTCCCACCGGCCCGCCGGTCCTCGTCCTGTTCACGCCATCCATTCTCCTCACGGCTTGCACTTTGGCAACAGCGTTGCGAAAGTGGGACGCATGACTGGTACCCCCCTCCGCGTCGGCCTGATCGGTTACGGTCTCGCGGGCTCCGTCTTCCACGCCCCGCTGATCGCCGCGACCGAGGGCCTCGCCCTGGACACGGTGGTCACCTCGCACTCCGAGCGGCAGGAGCAGGCCCGGGCGGAGTTCCCGTACGTCCGCGTGGCCGCCGATCCCGAGGAACTGCTCGCCCGCGCCGACGAGCTGGACCTGATCGTCATCGCGTCCCCGAACAGGACGCACGTCCCGCTCGCCACCACCGCCCTGGAGGCGGGCCTGCCGGTCGTGGTCGACAAGCCGGTCGCCGGCACCGCCGCCGAGGCGCGGGAGCTGGCCGACCTCGCCGAGGAACGCGGCCTGCTCCTCTCGGTCTTCCAGAACCGCCGCTGGGACAACGACTTCCTGACCCTCAGCGAACTGCTGGCAAAGGGCGAGCTCGGCGACGTATGGCGCTTCGAGTCCCGCTTCGAGCGCTGGCGGCCGCAGCCGAAGGGCGGCTGGCGCGAGTCCGGCGACCCGGCAGAGATCGGAGGTCTGCTCTACGACCTGGGCAGCCATGTCGTCGACCAGGCCCTGGTCCTCTTCGGCCCGGCGACCGAGGTGTACGCCGAGACGGACGTCCGCCGCCCCGGTGCCGAGACCGACGACGACACCTTCATCGCGCTCACCCACGCGACCGGCGTCCGCTCCCACCTCTACGTCTCCGCCACCACGCCCCAGCTCGGCCCGCGCTTGAGGGTCCTGGGCTCGCAGGCGGGCTATGTGAAGTACGGCCTGGACCCGCAGGAGGCGGCCCTGAGGGAGGGCCTGCGCCCGGGCCCCCGGTGGGGCGCCGAGCCCGAGGCCCTGTGGGGCCGTCTGGGGGCCGGCGAATCGCCGCTGACCGGTGGCGGCCGCGCCGTGCCCACCGTGCCGGGCGACTACCCGGCCTACTACACGGCCGTGGCGGCGGCCCTGACCGGCGCCGGCCCCAACCCGGTGACCGCGCTGGAGGCGGCCGCGACCCTCGACGTACTGGAGGCGGCCCGCCGGTCCGCCCGCGACAAGGTGACGGTGACCCTCTGATGCACCACCCGCAGATCACCCCGAAGTTCGCCCCCGAGATCACCCCGACCGTGGCGGAGCTGGAGGCGCAGGAACGCCGCCTGGTCTTCCGGCAGTTCACGTACGACGACGCCTGGGCCCTCGGCTCCCTCCTGGTCGAGCTGGCCAGGGAGCGCCAGGCCCCGCTCGCCGTCGACATCCACCGCGCGGGCCAGCAGCTGTTCCACGCGGCCCTGCCGGGCTCCACACCCGACAACGACGCCTGGATCGCCCGCAAGCGCCGGGTGGTGGAGCGCTACGGCGCCTCCTCCTACCTGGTCGGCGCCCGCTTCCGGGCCAAGGGCACGACGTTCGAGGAGTCCTCCCGCCTCGACCCGGACACCTACGCGGCGCACGGCGGCTCGTTCCCGGTCAACGTCGAGAACGTCGGCATCATCGGCGCGGTGACCGTCTCCGGCCTCCCCCAGCTGCAGGACCACCGCTTCGTGGTGGAGGCGCTGGAGCAGTTCCTGGAGAGCTGATCGGGGATTACCCGGGGACGCCCTCCGGTTGTCACTGACGTCACATCAGTCACGGCACCACCCGACCGGAGGGAATCCAGCCCCATGAGCGACACCCAGAACCGTCTCAAGGAGTCCATCGGCCGGTACGGCATCTGGAGCCACGGCCTGCGCGACGAGGACCCCTCCCTCCGTGCCGAGATCGGCGACGCGGCGGCCGAGCTGGAACAACTCGGGTACGGCGCCGCCTGGCTGGGCGGCAGCAGCGCCGTCCGGCACGCCCTCCCCCTCCTGGAGTCGACGTCGACGCTCACCGTCGGCACCAGCATCCAGAGCATCTGGCAGTACGAGGCCGCCGAGAGCGCCGCCGCCTTCGCCGAGGTCGAGTCGGCGCACCCCGGCCGCTTCGTCCTGGGCCTCGGGATCAGCCACGCCAAGCTGCACGACCAGTACCGCCGCCCGTACTCGGCCCTGGTCTCCTACCTCGACGCCCTGGACGAGGCCGGGGTGCCGGCGAGCCGCCGGGTGCTGGCCGCCCTCGGCCCGAAGACCCTCGATCTCGCCGGCACCCGCGCGGCCGGCGCGATCCCGTATCTGGTCACCCCCGAGCACACGGCCGAGGCCCGGGAGATTCTCGGCGAGACCGCGCTGCTGGCCCCGGAGTTCAAGGTCGTCCTGGAGAGTGATCCGGACAAGGCTCGCGCCGCCGCCCGCGACGTGCTCGCCCTGTACCTCACCCTCCCCAACTACACCAACACCTGGCTCCGCCTCGGCTTCACCGAGGACGACTTCAAGGAGGGCGGCAGCGACCGCCTGGTCGACACCTTCTTCGCCTGGGGCGACGAGACGAGGATCCGCTCCCGCGTCGAGGCCTTCCACCGGGCGGGCGCCGACCACGTGGCCCTCCAGGTGATCGACGGCACCTCCCGGGAGGGCCTGCCGCGCGAGGCCTGGCGCAGGGTGGCTGCCCTCCTGGAGGCGTAGCCGACGAACAGGGGCGCGGGGAACTGCGCGACCAGCCGCAGTGGACCCGCAGTCGCCGCACGACCGCAGTTCCCCACCCCTTACGCGTCCTTCAGCTCCTGCCGCTGCCGCCCGAGCCCCTCGATCTCCAGCTCGACAACGTCCCCGGCCCTCAGATACGGCTTCGGCTCGGGCTGTCCCATGGCCACCCCCGCCGGCGTCCCGGTGTTGATGACGTCCCCGGGGTAGAGCGTCATGAAGTGGCTGACGTACCGCACGACTTCGCCGACGGGGAAGATCTGCTCGGCGGTGGTGCCGTCCTGCTTCAGCTCCCCGTTCACCCACAGCTTGAGCGGCAGCCGCTGCGGATCGGCCACCTCGTCCGCGGTGACCAGCCACGGCCCCAGCGGGTTGAAGGTCTCGCAGTTCTTCCCCTTGTCCCAGGTCCCGCCCCGCTCGATCTGGAACTCCCGCTCGGACACGTCGTGCGCCACCGCATACCCGGCGACATGTGCCAGCCCCTCCTCGGCCGACTCCAGGTAGCGGGCCGTACGGCCGATGACGACGGCCAGCTCCACCTCCCAGTCGGTCTTGACGGACCCGCGCGGCACGAGCACGGTGTCGTTCGGTCCGACGACGGTGTCCGCGGCCTTGAAGAAGATCACGGGCTCGGCGGGCGGCTCGGCCCCCGTCTCGCGCGCGTGGTCGTGGTAGTTGAGCCCGATGCACACGACCTTGCCGATCCGGCCGAGCGGAGGCCCGATCCTCAGGCCCGCCGCGTCCAGCACGGGCAGCTCGCCGGCCTCGGCCGCCGCCCGTACCCGGCCGAGCGCGCCGTCGTCGGCAAGCAGCGCGCCGTCGATGTCGTCCACGATCCCCGACAGGTCCCGCAGGGTCCCCTCGGCGTCGAGCAGCGCCGGTCGCTCCGCACCGGCCGTACCGACTCGCAGCAGCTTCATGGTCACAATCTCCCTCGATCGCGGGCGCCCGACCGATGGGTGCAGCCATCGGAGGACTGGTCGATCCTCCAACCGAGCCGTCCACTCTGCAAGACCCTGTTCAGGTACTGGACCGTAACCCCGGCCTGAGGCCGCGGTTCAGCAGCGCCTGACGGGTGCGGTTCAGCGGTGGAGAACGGCCCGCTCCACCGCGCTCCACGTCGTACTGGTGATGACGTACAGCGCAGCCGCGAGCGGCACCACCGCCACGGTGACGAGCGTGAAGAAGGACATGAACGGCATGAGCCTGCTGATCGCGGCGAGCCCCGGTACCTGCTCTCCTTCGCCCGCCGTGACCGCGACCGGGTTCGTCGCCATCATCGCCTTGCTGCGCCGGTAGTTGAAGAGGGCGACGGCCGCGACGAGGGCGAAGAGCCCGAGGTAGACGAGCCCGGCCGCGCCGAGGACCCCGCCGTCGGCGAGGGCGTCGCTCCAGCGTCCGCCGAGCGGCGCGGCGAACAGCTCGTGGGACAGCAGGCCGTTGCTCTCACCGCCCGTCGAGGAGCTGGAGAAGACGCGGTAGAGGACGAAGAAGGCGGGCAGCTGGAGCAGGCTCGGCAGAATCCCGGAGAGCGGGGAGACCTTTTCCTCGGCGTGCAGTTCCAGCACCGCCTTCTGCAGCCGCTGGGGATCCTTCGCGTGCTTCTTGCGCAGCTCGGCGATCCGCGGCTGGAGCGCGGCCCGGGCGCGCTGTCCTCTGGCGGCGGCCCGCGACAGCGGGTGCACGAGCAGCCGTACGAGGGCGGTGAACAGGACGATCGCGGCGGCGGCCGCGAAGGCGTGGAAGAGCGGCTGGAGCAGGTCGGCGAACTGCTCGACCAGATGGGCGAAAACGGACATGGGTGGACCCTCCGTGACGGGGTGTGTCGTCGTGCCGGTGTGGGCGGGACATGGCATGTGACGGGACATGACATGGCGGCATGACGACCCGCGCGGGGGTCACGTATCGCTGATGGCCGATCGCTGGTGACTGATCACTGGTGGCCGAGCGGTGATGGCCGATCGCTGGTGGCCGGTCCCTGATGGCCGTTCGCCGGTGGCCGTTCGCTGGTGGCCGGTGCCCTACGCGCAGGTCGTCGCGAGGGCGCGCCCGGGCGCCCGGGGTCGACGACGCCCTGGGGCGTCGGGATCGCGCTGCGGCAGGAAGGCCGTACGGCGGGCCCGGTCGCGTATCGCCGTACGGACCCGGGTGGGCGGGACGGCGGGCGCGCTGCGGGCGGTGAGGAGCGAGCAGGCGGCGAGCGCGGACCCGGCGGCGGCGGTCGCGGCGAGCGCGACGGCGGTGGAGAGGCTGCCGGTGTCGAGAATCGCGGCCTGGAGCAGCAGCAGGTTCACCAGGATCAGCAGGAGGGCGACGGGGCGCACTGCGCCGACACGACCGCGAATCATGGCCTCCCCCTTCCCCTGACCTGAGCTTCTGCCCCCGAACCGGGCCCGTGCGGGACCGGTCCCGTTCATACCGGATCGATCTGCAGGGGCTCCAGCATCCGCTTCGGCTTGAGCAGCGCCCTGCTGACCGGATCCGCCGGGTCGGGATCGAGTCCCGGGCCCGGCACCAGTACAACGTCCGCGACGGGCACATTGGTTCCACAGGCGGGACATTCGCCGTACGGCCCGAGTTCGGTGCCGCACTGCGCGTGCCGGAAGGCCCGCAGCTGGGTCTCCTGGAAGTTCTCGCGGCCCCACAGCGCGAGGGCCCGCAGCGCGGGCCACAGGGCGACGCCGCGCTCGGTGACGACGTACTCGTCGCGCGGCGGCGACTCCTGGTACCGGTGCTTTTCGAGGATGCCGACCTCGGTGAGCGTCTTGAGCCGGGCCGACAGGACGGCGCGCGGGATGCCGAGGTGAACGAGGAAGTCGTTGTAGCGCCGGATGCCGTAGAGCGCGTCGCGGACGACGAGGAGCGTCCACCGCTCGCCGACGACCTCCAGCGCGCGGGCGATCGAGCATTCCTGCGTCGCGTAGTCCTTGCCCAGTGCCATGCGGACCACTGTAACCATTTTTCCGTCCGTCGGTTCAGTGACCGAACCGATGGTGTTACGGTAGGACCCATGCCTAGGTTCAATGAAAGAACCGTCACGGTGCGCCGGTCCACGGCCGTACGACGGGACACCAGCCCCCCAGCGCCCTCACACCCCCGCGCCACCCTGGCTCTGACCAGCGCCGCGACCGCGGTGGCCCTCATGACGTACACGGCCACGATGGTCACGCTCCCGCAGACCGTGGCCGACCTGCACACCCCGCTCTCCGCCCAGGCCTGGCTCCTGAACGGCACCCCGCTCGGCCTTGCCGCCCTCCTCCTGGTGGCCGGCAGTCTGGCCGACGACTACGGACGCCGCCGCGTCTTCCTCGGCGGCACGCTCGCCCTCGGCCTGACCACGGCCCTGGGCGGCCTGACGACCTCCACCCTCCTGTTCACCCTGGCCCGTATCGCCCAGGGCGCGGCGAGCGCGGCGATCCTGGCGAGCAGCCTGGGCCTGCTGGTGGCGGCCTTCCCGAGCCCGCGCGGCCGGCTGCACGCGACCGGCGTGTGGGGCGCCTTCGTGAGCGGCGGCATCGCGGCGGGCCCGCTGGTGTCCGGGGCGATGCCCTCGTGGCGGGTGGCGTACGCCGCCCTGGGCGCGGCGGCGCTGCTGGTGGCGGCCCTGGGCATGCGGCCCCTGACGGAGTCGAAGGCCCCCCGGGGCGGCCGCCCCGACATCCTCGGCGCACTGACCTTCGGCGCGGCGCTGGTGGCCCTGGTGGCGGCCCTGACCCTGGGCCGGGACGGCTGGCTGCGCACGCCGGTGGCGTTGCTGCTGGCCGCGGCGGTGGCCGCGATGGCCCTGTTCACACTCGTGGAACGCCGGACCCGTACCCCCATGATCGACCTCTCCCTGCTGCGCCACCCCCGCTTCCTGGCCTCCGCGGCCGGCGGCCTCTTCACCGGCCTGACCGTGATCGGCCTGTTCAGCTACCTCCCCGCCCTGCTCCAGCAGACCCTGCACCTGTCCGCGATGAACACGGCCTGGCTGTTCCTGCTGTGGTCCGGCCTGTCCTTCATGGTGGCGCTGCAGGCCAAGCGGCTGGCGGGCCGGGTCGGTTCGCGCCTGCAGCTCGCCATGGGTTTCCTGCTGCACGCCGTGGGCGCGCTGGCGATGCTGGGCGCGATCGGCTCGGGCTCATGGGTGCGGATGCTGCCGGGCCTGGTGCTCGGCGGTGTCGGCAGCGGCCTCCTGAACGCCGCGCTGCCCCTCGTGGCCGTGGAGTCGGTCCCCGTCGAGCGGGCGGCGATGGGCTCCGGGGCCCAGCAGACGTTCCGCTACATCGGCTCCTGCGCGGGCGTGGCCCTGACGATCGCGCTCGTCACGTCGTCCGGCAGCGGCCTGGCCCGGGGCGCGGACGTCGCAATGGTGGTGTCGGCGGTTCTGGCCGTCCTCGGAGCGGTGAGCGTGGGCGCGCTGCGGGAGCGGCACTGAGCAGACGCCGATCAGCCCGGCGGGCCCCGCCGTCGCCGTGCCGAGGTTCAGAGCTTGCCAAGGCCCGGGGCGCGCCAGGGTTCAGGACTTGCCGAGGTCCAGGGCATGCCAAGGTCCAGGGCATGCCAAGGTCCAGGGCACGCCAAGGTTCAGAACTTGCCGAGGTTCAGGGCACGCCAAGGTTCAGAACTTGCCGAGGTTCAGGGGCTGTCCGAGGCGAGGTAGGCGCGGGGTCCGGCCGGCCGG
>NZ_JBFAET010000095.1:0-34829 GCF_040642095.1 Streptomyces sp. NPDC020362 | reverse complement strand
ATCTTGCCGTGTACCGGAGATACCGCCGCTGGGGACTCCGGTTACACCCCTCCCCCCGCCCGGCGCGGCGCCCCCCTCGGGGCTGCGCCCTCGCCTTCGTGCCGCCGTACCCGAGGACGGCGGCGACCGGCCCGGACGCCGCGAAACCGGAGCCGCTGTTCTCCGGCCGGTGCGGCCGGCCTCCGGGTGCTGCCGCTGGTCTCCCGACGGTGCCGCTGCTCTCCCGACGCAGTCACTGGTCCCCCGGCCGTGCCGCTGTTCTCCGGCCGGTGCGGCTGGGCCGCCGGTGCACGAAGCGGGGGTGCTTCCCGCAGGCTCTTACCCTGAAGGCAGGACCAGCAGCGACCGGAGTCCGGCAGCGGGAGGCCGAGGAGATCCCACCTCCGAGACCGGCACCTGCGGGTGCCGGCCCTCACGAGCGGCGCCGACCGGCCTTGGGCGGTGCGTTCCGTGCGGAAAGGCGGTGACGTTCCATGCGGTACGTGGCGGTGAGTGCGCTGAGTCATCCGGGGCTGCTGCGCGAACGGAACGAGGACAGCCTCGTGATCGGGCCGTGGACCCTCTGCGCCACGGTGACCGAGAGTCCGCAGACCCTGGTCTTCCCGATCGGAACACCCCTGGTCGTCGCCGTCGCCGACGGGCTCGGAGGGCATCCCGGAGGCGAGGTGGCCAGCGCCCTGGTCGTCCGCCGGCTCGCTTCGAGCGGCCCCGCCCTGAGCAGCGAGGACGCCGTCCATGACGTTCTGAACGCCTGCAACCGCGCCGTGTACGAGGCTGCCGGCGGCGATGCGGGGGGCGAGCTGGCGGCCATGGGCACGACGGTTGCCGGCGCCGTCGTTCAGCCCGGTTCGCTGCTGGTGTTCAACGTGGGCGACAGCAGGGTCCTCGCGGCCGGCCGTGACGGGCTGCGCCAGGTGAGCGTCGACGACAGCCCCCCGCTGGAGCCCGGGCAGCGCACCACGTCCCTCGTCACCCAGTGCCTGGGCGGCACCCGCACGTACCGGACCATCCGTCCCCACATCACCGCCGCGCCCCTCTCTCCCGGCGACCGCTACCTCATCTGCACCGACGGTCTGACCGATCCCCTGCCGACGGACGTGCTCGACCAACTGGTCAGGGAGCACGACGACGGCCGGGCGGCCTTCGAGCTGTGGAAGGCCGCCATGGCGGAGGGCGGCCCGGACAACATCACGCTGGCGGTCGCACGCGTCGCGGACGAATGACGAACCGGAACCACCCGCGCCGCCCGATCGCCATGAGTACGTCCCTCCAGGGGGCGTCCGCCCGCTTCGGGAAGCACCGGGCAGGGGGTCCCCGCGAAGCGCCTACCCTTGAGGAATGACCAGCAGCAGCGACCGGAGCCCCGCAGTGGACGTTCACGCCCCCAAGAGCTACGAGATCCGCACCTACGGGTGCCAGATGAACGTCCACGATTCCGAGCGATTGTCCGGGCTGCTCGAAGAGGCCGGGTACGTGCGTGCCCCCGAGGGATCGGACGGCGACGCCGACGTCGTCGTCTTCAACACCTGCGCCGTGCGCGAGAACGCCGACAACCGGCTCTACGGCAACCTCGGCCGGCTCGCGCCGAAGAAGGCCTCGCGGCCGGGCATGCAGATCGCGGTCGGCGGCTGCCTCGCGCAGAAGGACCGGGACACCATCGTGAAGAAGGCGCCCTGGGTGGACGTCGTCTTCGGCACGCACAACATCGGCAAGCTGCCCGTCCTGCTGGAGCGCGCCCGCGTGCAGGAGGAGGCGCAGGTCGAGATCGCCGAGTCGCTGGAGGCCTTCCCCTCGACCCTGCCGACGCGGCGCGAGAGCGCGTACGCGGCCTGGGTGTCGATCTCCGTCGGCTGCAACAACACCTGCACCTTCTGCATCGTCCCGGCGCTGCGCGGCAAGGAGAAGGACCGCCGTCCCGGTGACATCCTCGCCGAGGTCGAGGCGCTGGTCGCCGAGGGCGTCTCCGAGATCACGCTGCTCGGGCAGAACGTCAACGCCTACGGCTCCGACATCGGCGACCGCGAGGCCTTCAGCAAGCTGCTGCGCGCCTGCGGGAACATCGAGGGCCTGGAGCGCGTCCGCTTCACCTCCCCGCACCCGCGCGACTTCACGGACGACGTCATCGCCGCCATGGCCGAGACGCCGAACGTCATGCCGCAGCTGCACATGCCGCTGCAGTCGGGCTCGGACACCGTCCTGAAGGCGATGCGCCGCTCCTACCGCCAGGAGCGTTTCCTGGGGATCATCGAGAAGGTCCGCGCCGCCATCCCGCACGCCGCGATCACCACCGACATCATCGTCGGCTTCCCGGGGGAGACCGAGGAGGACTTCGAGCAGACGCTGCACGCCGTCCGCGAGGCGCGCTTCTCGCAGGCGTTCACCTTCCAGTACTCCAAGCGGCCCGGCACCCCGGCCGCGACCATGGAGAACCAGATCCCCAAGGCGGTCGTCCAGGCGCGCTACGAGCGTCTGGTCGCCCTTCAGGAGGAGATCTCCTGGGAGGAGAACAAGAAGCAGGTCGGCCGCACCCTGGAGCTGATGGTCGCCGAGGGCGAGGGCCGCAAGGACGGCGCCACCCACCGCCTCTCCGGCCGCGCCCCCGACAACCGCCTGGTCCACTTCACCAAGCCGGACCAGGAGGTGCGCCCCGGCGACGTGGTCACCGTCGAGATCACCTACGCCGCACCGCACCACCTTCTGGCCGAGGGCGAGGTCCTGGACGTGCGCCGCACACGCGCGGGCGACGCCTGGGAGAAGCGCAACGCGGCTCGGGCGGCGAAGCCGGCCGGTGTGCTGCTCGGCCTCCCGAAGATCGGCGTGCCCGAGCCGCTGCCTGCCGCCGCAAGCGGCTGCGGCTGCGACTGAAGGGCCACGGCGCGGAGCAGGTGCGGGCCCGCCCGGAGGAGACGGGACACCGTACGCATCGGGGTCGGTCCGACGGTGACCGAAGGACCGACCCCGCCGACGTGCTGATCGAGGACTGACGCCCGGCCGTCCTGCGGATACGCTGCCGATCATGCTTGTCGCCGCAGCCGTCTGCCCCTGCCCGCCGCTGCTCGTGCCCGAGGTCGCCGCGGGTGCCGCACCCGAACTGGATGCCGCGCGCGCGGCGTGCACGGACGCCCTCGGTGTGCTCGCCGCCGCCCGCCCCGACCTGCTGGTGGTGGTCGGACCCGCCGAGCAGAGCGGGCGCGGAGCGCACCCGCAGGGCACTGCGGGGTCCTTCCGCGGCTTCGGCGTCGACGTACAGGTACGGCTGGGCCCTGCCACGGGCGCCGTCCCCGAGCGTGAACTGCCGCCGTCGCTGGCCGTCGCCGCCTGGCTGCTGGAGCGGACGGGCTGGGCGGACGCCCCGATCGAGGGACTCGGCATCGGGGAGCCCCTTGCGCCCGAGCGGTGCATCGGCGCCGGCAGGGACATCGCCGCCCGGGCCGGACGGGTCGCGCTGCTGGTGATGGGAGACGCCAGTGCGTGCCGCACGCTCAAGGCCCCGGGATACCTCGACGAACGAGCGGCACCTTTCGACGCCGGGATCGCGCGTGCGCTGGGGACGGCGGACGTGCCGGCCCTCCAGGCGCTGGACGCCGGGCTGGCGGACGAGCTGAAGGCCTCCGGCCGCGCGCCCTGGCAGGTCCTCGCCGGGGCTGCCGAGGGCGCGGGTCTGGCGGGCGCGCTGCTGTACGACGACGCGCCCTATGGCGTGGGGTACCTGGTCGCCAGCTGGTCGTAGACGGACCGCGGAGGGTCTGTACGGCGATTCCGGGGACAGCGCCGACCGGACGATCCGGGGAACCGTGCCGACCCCGCAGATCTGGGGACCGTACCGACCCGGCAGATCCCGGGGACCCGTGCCGACCGGCATGCGGCCAAAAGCTGCCCTGGCCCGGACACGGCGGACGGCCGGGAGCCGTGGCGCTCCGCGGCCGTCCGCCGATCCGCATGCCGTTCAGGAAGCCGGTGGCGGGCCCTCCGGCCGGGTCGGCGTGGCGGCGTCACCGGCCTCCGGACCGTCCTCGTGTGCGTGCGCGAGGCGGTCCATCGCACCCTTCGCCTTGTCCGTACCGGCATGGATCTTGTCGCTGTACTTGCCCTTGGTCCGCTCGTCCACGGCCTTGGCGGCCTTGTCGATGCTGTGCTGGACCTTGCCGCCGTGCTGGCGCGCGAGGTCCGACATCTTGTCCTCGGCCAGGGCGAGCTTGGCCTTCACACTGTCCATGAGACCCATGGTCCACCTTCCCTCACGGGGACAGTCAGGTGCGGGCGCCCTCGCCGGCCTCACGGTCGGCGGCCTCGTCCGCGGACTGCTGCTTGGGGATCTCGGCGCCCTCGGCCGCGTCGGCCCCGACGGCTTCAGCCTCCGCCGCCGCGCTCTCGCGCCCGTCCTCGGCCTGCCCCTTCGCCTCCGTCGGCTGAGCCGCTTCCTCCGTCTCGGCCCCTCCCGGCTCGGTACCGGCCGCTGCCTCGTCGGCCGACGCCTCCGTTGCCGCCTTCGGCCTGTCCCTGCCGAGGAGTCGTGCAAAAACGCCCATATCCACTCCATACGTTACTCGTGCGGGCGAAATCCCGCGTCAAACGGTGCGTCCGTTTGCGCCGCCCGGGTCACCCCGTCCGGTGACCGGCGGGCGGCACCTCGGTGCAACGACCGGAGATCCCTCCCGTCACGTAACTCGTTCGAGGCATGTCCGTGAGGTTTGCGAGACTGGTGCGGTGAGCAGTGCACCCTCCGCCCCCCGCGTCATCGCCGTCGTCGGACCCACCGCGGCCGGAAAGTCCGATCTCGGCGTGTTCCTGGCCCAGCAACTAGACGGGGAGGTCGTCAACGCCGATTCCATGCAGCTCTACCGAGGGATGGACATCGGCACCGCCAAGCTGACGCCCGAGGAGCGGGCCGGCATCCCGCACCACCTGCTGGACGTCTGGGACGTGACGGTGACCGCCTCGGTCGCCGAGTACCAGAAACTGGCCCGCGCGCGGATCGACGCACTGCTGGCCGAGGGCCGCTGGCCGATCCTGGTCGGCGGTTCCGGCCTCTACGTCCGCGGGGCCGTCGACAACCTGGAGTTCCCCGGCACCGACCCCGAGGTCAGAGCCCGCCTGGAGGAGGAGCTGGCACTGCGCGGCCCGGGTGCGCTGCACGCGCGCCTGGCCGCCGCCGACCCCGAGGCAGCCCGCGCGATCCTGCCCAGCAACGGACGCCGTATCGTCCGCGCCCTGGAAGTGATCGAGATCACCGGCCAGCCCTTCACCGCCAACCTCCCCGGCCACGACTCCGTCTACGACACCGTTCAGATCGGTGTCGACGTCGCCCGCCCCGAGCTCGACGAGCGCATCGCACTCCGGGTGGACCGGATGTGGGAGGCGGGGCTCGTGGACGAGGTGCGCGCCCTGGAGGCGCAGGGACTGCGCGAGGGGCGCACGGCGTCGCGCGCCCTGGGATACCAGCAGGTGCTCGCGGCGTTCGCCGGGGAGTGCAGCGAAGCGGAGGCGCGGGCCGAGACCGTACGCGCCACCAAACGCTTCGCGCGCCGCCAGGATTCATGGTTCAGGCGGGATCCCCGGGTGCACTGGCTGAGCGGCGCCGCGGCGGACCGCACGGAACTTCCACGACTGGCCCTGGCATTGGTCGAACGACCGGTCACAGCCTGATCACGTCCTGGCATCGGGATGCGCCGCCGGTCATCCCGGCCCGTGACGCCGTGCCATCATCGAGCTGCGATCGACCAAGTGGAGTCCTAGTTGGGAGGGCGCGTGGCGATGGAGGCCGGCCCTCGCGACACCGCACCAAGTGCCGAGCACGTCAGCACCGGCAGTGGCGAACCGGAACCGCTCGAGGACCGATTGACCGAGGACCGTCTGACCGACGACGGCCCCGACGACGCCCCGGGCGGTGTGACCGCCGACGGACCGGCGCCCGAGGAGATGTACGCGGGCGGCCCGGAGGTCGAGGTCGAGCTGCGCCCGCAGCGGCGCCTGCGCATCTGGCAGCTCGCGCCCATCGTGGCCCTGGCCGCGGGCGGCTCCCTGATGTTCGCCTTCCCGCTCGCCTTCGACTTCGGCGACAGCGGCGCGGTCATCGCCATGCTGGGCCTCCTGATCTGCTGCTGCGCCGCGGGCTGGGGCATGATGGCCGCCCGCCGCGTGGGCTACACCTGGCCGGGCCTGCCGCCGCGCGGCTCCGGACGCCGCCCCGACTGGCGCGTCGTGATCGGATACGTACTGCTGGTGGCCGTGGTGGCCGTCCTCGCGGTGTGGCGGGTGGCCCGGCTGCGCTGAGGGCGCTTCAGGGGTGCGGGGCCGGCCCTGACGTGCGGCTACCGCCGCGGGGCGTGATCAGCCCCGCCGACCCGCACCGTCCCACCGCTCGGCAGCGGCCCCCACCTCTCCCCGGCCCTCCCGCGTCGGATCTCCCCGGCCCTCCCGTCGGAGCGCTCCCGTACGATCGAGGAATGAGCACGCGGATCGCCTTCCTCAAGGGTCACGGCACCGAGAACGACTTCGTGATCGTCCCGGACCCGGAGAACACCCTCGACCTCACCCCTGCGGCCGTGGCCGCCCTGTGCGACCGCCGCGCCGGGATCGGCGGCGACGGGGTGCTGCACATCGTGCGGTCCGCCGCGCACCCGGAGGCCCGGGGGATGGCCGCCGAGGCGGAGTGGTTCATGGACTACCGCAACGGCGACGGCTCGATCGCCGAGATGTGCGGCAACGGCACCCGCGTGTTCGCCCGCTACCTCCAGCACGCCGGACATGTGGCCGAAGGCGACCTCGCGATCGCCACGCGCGCGGGCGTGAAGTCCGTCCACATCGCCAAGGACGGTGACGTCACCATCGGCATGGGCAGCGCACGCCTGCCCGAGGGCGAGGTCACGGTGAGCGTCGGCGAGCGCAGCTGGCCCGCGCGCAACGTGAACATGGGCAACCCGCACGCCGTCGCCTTCGTCGACGACCTCGCGCACGCCGGCCACCTCTACGACCCGCCGCCGGTCGCCCCGGCGACCGCCTACCCGGACGGCGTGAACGTGGAGTTCGTCGTCGACCGCGGCCCCCGCCACGTCGCGATGCGCGTGCACGAGCGCGGCTCCGGCGAGACCCGTTCGTGCGGCACGGGCGCATGTGCGGTCGCCGTGGCGACCGCCCGGCGCGACGGCGCCGACCCGGCCGTCACCGGCACCCCGGCGACCTACACCGTGGACGTGCCCGGCGGGCGCCTGGTCATCACCGAACGGCCCGACGGCGAGATCGAGATGACCGGACCCGCCGTGATCGTCGCCGAGGGCGAGATCGACGGCAAGTGGCTGGAAAACGCGCTCAGCTGACCTGGCGAAACATCGGCCGCGGCGGCCCTGGGCGCCCGGATCAGCGGTTTCGGGCGGCCGGGTCCGTTCGAAACCGCGGTCAAGTGCAGGGCAGGTGGCTCAAACTCTAAACCTCTTCCTCGTCGCTCGATTGGGTGATCCGTTTCACGGTCGGCGAGAGGCGGTCGGTCGCGCGTGCTGAGCTCGGTAGCATCAAGCACCGGCACGGACGGGGGAACGTTGCCATCCCTGAGCCGCGCATGCCCTGGGCTCCGTCCGCCGGTCGACGAGCCGGAGGTGCCCATGAGTGCGGAGGCCACGAACCCTGCGACCCCTGGCCCGGTAGCGCCCACAGCGCCCGCAGCGGCCCGCAGGAAGTCCCGTGCCCGGATCGACCTGCGCCGGCTCGGCCGGGCCGCGCTGCTCGGCCCCGTCGCCCGCGGCAAGTTGCCCGACGCGATCGGCCACGTCGTGGAGGCGCACCGCGCCCACCACCCCGACGCGGACCTCGAACCCCTGCGCCGCGCCTACGTCCTGGCGGAGTCCTCGCACCGCGGCCAGATGCGCAAGAGCGGCGAGCCGTACATCACCCACCCGCTGGCCGTGACCCTGATCCTCGCCGAACTCGGCGCGGAGACCACGACCTTGACCGCCTCCCTGCTCCACGACACCGTCGAGGACACGGATGTGACGCTGGATCAGGTGCGCGAGCAGTTCGGCGAGGAGGTGCGGTATCTGGTCGACGGCGTCACGAAACTGGAGAAGGTCGACTACGGGGCGGCCGCCGAACCCGAGACCTTCCGCAAGATGCTCGTCGCCACGGGAAGCGACGTGCGGGTGATGTCGATCAAACTCGCCGACCGCCTGCACAACATGCGCACCCTCGGCGTGATGCGCCCCGAGAAACAGGAGCGGATCGCCAAGGTCACCCGGGACGTCCTCATCCCGCTCGCCGAACGCCTCGGCGTGCAGGCCCTGAAGACGGAGCTGGAGGACCTCGTCTTCGCCATCCTCCACCCCGGGGAGTACGCACACACCAGAGAACTGATCGCCGCGAACGCGGCCCGCCCCGACAACACCCTCGCCGAGATCGCCGACGAGGTCCGCGGGGTACTGCGCGAGGCCGACATCCCGGCCGAAGTCCTCATCCGCCCACGGCACTTCGTCTCCGTCCACCGTGTGGGCCGCAAGCGCGGAGAACTGCGCGGCGCCGACTTCGGCCGGCTGCTGGTGCTCGTGGGCGAGGACGCCGACTGTTACGCCGTCCTCGGCGAACTGCACACGTGCATGACCCCGGTCGTCTCCGAGTTCAAGGACTTCATCGCCGTACCGAAGTTCAACCTCTACCAGTCGCTGCACACTGCCGTCGCCCGCGCGGACGGCCAGGTCGCCGAAGTCCTCGTCCGCACCCACCAGATGCACAAGGTCGCCGAGGCCGGAGTCGTCGCCCTCGGCAACCCCTACGCGCCGTCGGGGGAGGAGCAGTCCCAGGCGGCCGACGGCGAGCGCGCCGACCCCACCCGCCCCGGCTGGCTCTCCCGGCTGCTCGACTGGCAGCAGGCCGCACCCGACCCCGACACCTTCTGGTCCACCCTGCGCGAGGACCTCGCCCAGGACCGCGAGATCACCGTCTTCCGGCCCGACGGCGGAACCCTGGGCCTGCCCGAGGGCGCCACGTGCGTGGACGCCGCCTACGCGCAGTACGGCGAGGACGCCCACGCCTGCATCGGCGCCCGTGTCAACGGCCGTCTGGCGACCCTCAGCACCGTCCTGAAGGACGGCGACACCGTCCAGCTCCTGATGGGTCAGGACCCGGCCTCCGAACCCTCCCGGGAATGGCTGGAGCACGCCCACACCCCGGCCGCCCGCATCGCCATCCAGCGGTGGCTGGCGGCGCATCCGGCCGGAGGACCGGAGGGTGCCGGCGACGGCGCGGACGGCAGCACCGCGCGTACGGGAGGCACTGCGGGCGCCGCGGCAGGCGGTACCCGGGGCGAGGCCGCCGGGAGCGGCGGGAACACCGCGGGCGAGGGACGCCCCACGGCCGCCGGAAGCGGTACGGCCGCCGGGCCCACGGGCTCCGCCCGGTTCTCCGGCCCGGCCCGGCCCTCCGGAACCGATGGCGCTCCCGCCGCCCGCCCTCCACGCGGGTCCGCAGCCCTCGACGGCGCCCCTGCCGCCCGCCCGCGGGGCGCCGACGTCCTCGTGGACCGGCCCGGAGCCGTCGTACGCCTCGCCGGGTGCTGTACGCCCGTACCGCCCGACGAGATCACAGGCTTCGCCGTACGCGGGGGAATGGTGACCGTGCACCGCGCGGGGTGTGCGGCGGTGGGGCACATGAAGGACCGCGGCCGTGCGGAGATCGGCGTGCGCTGGGGAGACACCACCGCCTGCCGGGTCACACTGGTCGCTGAATCGTTCGGTCGCCCTCATCTGCTCGCCGATCTCACCGAGGCGATCGCCGTGGAAGGCGCCGAGATCGTCTCCGCGACCGTGGAGCCGCCCAGCCAGCAGAGAGTGCGCCACACCTACACCCTCGAGCTTGCCGACGCCGCCCACCTCCCCGCCCTGATGCGCGCGATGCGCGACGTGCCCGGGGTGTACGACGTGAACCGGGCCCAGCACCAGGCGCCGATGTCCTGAGGGTGGGATTCCCGAACGGGAGCCTTCCTCAAGAAGGCGTCCCGGACCAACCCGTTCGAGTGGGCCGGGCGCGCGTCGCCGCCGAAGCGCCCCTGCGCGCTGGTAGCGGTGATGCATGCTGCTCACCCCCCGCTCGCGCCCGCACCACCGGTCCGCCCGGAGCCGCAAGGCCGCCCTGCTCGCCTCCGCCGTCTCCCTCTGCCTCCTCGCTGCCGCCGCCCCGGCCCAGCCCCTGGGCGTCGGCGACCGGCTCTTCCCGTACCTGGGCAACCCGGGATACGACGTGGCGTCGTACGACCTGTCCTTCACCTACCCCGGCACCAACGACAAGCCGCTGCAGGCCGTCACCACCATCAACGCCTGGACCACCGCCGACCTGGACCGCATCAACCTCGACTTCGCCCACGGCACCGTCCAGTCCGTGCAGGTCGACGGCCGCCCCGCCACCTTCGCCAGTGTGGGCGAGGACCTCGTCGTCACGCCGGACAGACCCCTGCACGAGGACAGCTGGACGCGGATCACCGTGAAGCACACGAGCAACCCCGTCGCCGCCAAGGACCAGGACGGCGGCTGGGTGCGCACCTCCGACGGGCTGGCCATGGCGAACCAGGCCGACGCCGCCCACCTGGTCTTCCCGTCCAACGACCACCCGTCCGACAAGGCGATGTTCACCTTCCGGATCACCGCCCCGAACGACTACACCGTCGTCGCCAACGGTGTGCCCGCCGGCGTCGAGAAGGTCGACGGCTCCACCACCTGGACCTACCGCACCCAGCACCCCATGGCCACCGAACTCGCCCAGGTGTCCATCGGCCGCTCCGCCGTCGTACGCCGTACGGGACCGAACGGACTGCCGGTCCGGGACGTCGTACCCAGCGCCGACCGCAAGGCGCTGGAACCCTGGCTCGCGAAGACACCCGACCAGATCGCCTGGATGGAGAGCAAGGTCGGCCGGTTCCCGTTCGAGACCTACGGCGTGCTCATGGCCCAGGCCTCGACCGGATTCGAGCTGGAGACGCAGACCCTCTCGCTCTTCGAGAAGCATGTCTTCTCCGAGCCCGCCTACCCCAAGTGGTACATCGAGTCGATCATGGTGCACGAGCTGTCGCACCAGTGGTTCGGCGACAGCGTCAGCCCCCGCACGTGGTCCGACGTCTGGCTGAACGAGGGGCACGCCACCTGGTACGAGGCCCTCTATGCCGAGGAGAAGGCGAACAAGCCGATGGAGGAGCGGATGAAGGCCGCCTACGGCTCCTCCGACCGCTGGCGTGACGCCGGCGGCCCGCCCGCCCTGCCCAAGGCACCCGCCCCCGGGCAGAAGATCAGCATCTTCCGCCCCAACATCTACGACGGCGCGGCGCTGGTGCTGTACGCCCTGCGCCAGGAGATCGGCCGGTCGGCCTTCGAACGCCTGGAGCGCACGTGGGTCCAGGAGCACCGGGACTCCACCGCCGGCACCGCCGACTTCGTCCGCCTCGCCTCGACCGTCGCCGGCCGCGATCTGACGGGCTTCTTCAAGGACTGGCTGTACGGCGAGAAGACCCCGCCGATGCCCGGCCACCCGGACTGGAAGCCCACCGCGTCGCCCAAGGGCGCCAAGGGCCGGCCCCGGAAATAAGGCGGTGACGAGACGGGCCGTGCCGTGCGACCATCGTCAGGTCGGCGCGGCACGGACCGCGGGAATCTCCCAGGGTGCTCGCGCGTTCTAACCTATGACCGCCGCATCGGCGCTCCCATCGACGTAAGGATCCAATGACCTCCTCTTCTTCCCCTTCCCAGGACACCAAGCGCCTCGCGCACGCCTATCCCGAAGGTCTTCGGGCCGATGCCCTGATGGAAGAGGACGTCGCCTGGAGCCACGAGATCGACGGCGAGCGGGACGGCGACCAGTTCGACCGCTCCGAGCGCGCGGCCCTGCGCCGCGTGGCGGGTCTGTCCACCGAGCTGGAGGACGTCACCGAGGTCGAGTACCGCCAGCTCCGCCTGGAGCGGGTCGTGCTCGTCGGCGTGTGGACCACCGGGACCGTGCAGGACGCGGACAACTCCCTCGCGGAGCTGGCCGCCCTCGCGGAGACCGCGGGCGCGCTCGTGCTCGACGGCGTGATCCAGCGCCGCGACAAGCCCGACGCGGCCACCTACATCGGCTCCGGCAAGGCCGTGGAGCTGCGCGACATGGTCGTCGAAACGGGCGCGGACACCGTCATCTGCGACGGTGAGCTGAGCCCGGGCCAGCTGATCCAGCTGGAGGACGTCGTCAAGGTCAAGGTCATCGACCGTACGGCCCTGATCCTCGACATCTTCGCCCAGCACGCCAAGTCCCGCGAGGGCAAGGCGCAGGTCGCGCTCGCGCAGATGCAGTACATGCTGCCGCGGCTGCGCGGCTGGGGTCAGTCGCTGTCCCGCCAGATGGGCGGCGGCAAGGGAGGCGGCCTGGCCACCCGTGGTCCCGGTGAGACCAAGATCGAGACGGACCGGCGACGGATCCGCGAGAAGATGGCGAAGATGCGCCGGGAGATCGCGGAGATGAAGACCGGCCGCGAGATCAAGCGCCAGGAGCGCCGGCGCAACAAGGTGCCGTCCGTCGCCATCGCGGGCTACACCAACGCCGGCAAGTCCTCCCTGCTCAACCGCCTCACCGGCGCGGGCGTCCTGGTCGAGAACGCCCTGTTCGCGACCCTGGACCCGACCGTCCGCCGCGCGGAGACCCCGAGCGGCCGCCTGTACACCCTGGCCGACACGGTCGGCTTCGTCCGGCACCTGCCGCACCACCTGGTCGAGGCGTTCCGCTCCACCATGGAGGAGGTCGGCGACGCCGACCTGATCCTGCACGTGGTGGACGGTTCGCACCCGGTACCGGAGGAGCAGCTGGCCGCCGTGCGCGAGGTGATCAGGGACGTCGGCGCCACCAAGGTGCCCGAGATCGTCGTGATCAACAAGGCGGACGCCGCGGACCCGCTGACGCTCCAGCGGCTGCTGCGGGTCGAGAAGCGCTCCATCGCGGTCTCCGCCCGCACCGGCAAGGGCATCGAGGAGCTGCTCGCGCTGATCGACAACGAGCTGCCCCACCCCGCGGTGGAGATCGAGGCGCTCGTCCCGTACACGCACGGCAAGCTCGTCGCCCGCGCCCACACCGAGGGCGAGGTGCTCTCCGAGGAGCACACCGCGGACGGCACCCTGCTCAAGGTCCGGGTGCACGAGGAACTGGCGGCGGATCTGGCACCGTACGTGCCCGCGCCCGCGGCCTGACCCCGCACGACACGAAGGCCCGCCACCCTTTCCGGGATGGCGGGCCTTCGTCGTACGGGCAGTGCCGGCGGTACGGGCGCTACCCGGCGTGCAGGCAGTGCAGGCACCGCACCACCTGGCGTGCCGGTACTGCCGGCAGTACCGGCACCGGGGCGGTCACCGCCCGCCGTACGTCCTGCTCATGTTCTGGTAGAGCGCCTCGGCCGTCCGGCCCAGCTGCGGGCCAGCCAGCCAGGTGTTGTCCGCCGGACCGATGGAGGTGTTGGACACCAGCTCGGTCTTGCCGTTCACCACCCGGAACCAGCCGCCGCCGGAGGAGCCGCCGGTCATCGTGCAGCCGATGCGGTACATCGTCGGCAGCGACGGGCTCAGCGCCAGCCGCCCGGGCCGGTCGAGGCACTTGAACATCTTCAGCCCGTTGTACGGCGGCGCCGCCGGGTAGCCCCAGGCACCCATGCTCCCCGCCGCGGCCGCGGACGGCGCCGAGAAGTCGACATCGAGGGCCGCCCCGACCGTCTCCTCCAGCGACTTCGCCCCGGACTCGGGCTTCACGTGCAGCACCGCGTAGTCGTACGCCGCACCCGCGCCGCCCGTCTCCGAGCCGCCCTGGATCCACTGGTTCGACGTCGACGCCCAGTCCGCCCACCAGGTGCCGTAGGGAGCGACCTGCGAGGCGCTCGCGTTCGACAGCTCCGACTCGGACTTGCCGAGGTCGTTGTACGACGGCACGAAGGCGATGTTGCGGTACCAGCCCCCGTCCTTTCCGGCGTGCACGCAGTGGCCCGCCGTCCACACCAGGTTGGACTTGCCCGGGTGGTTGACGTCCTTGATCACCGTGCCGGAGCAGACCATGTGGCCCTCGGGCGAGTCGAAGAAGACCTTGCCCACCGGCGCGGCATTGTCGTGGTACGGCGTCTTCTCCGCCTCGGCCTGCACGGGCCGCGGCTCCGGGTCGCTGACGCCCTGGTCGGCGGCTGCGTCCTTGGCGGTGACCGTCTTGTTGGCCTCCTTCGCGGACTTCATCCGCTCCGGCTTCCACAGACCGGCGATCACCGGGTTGACGAAGTCCTTGGCCTCACTGAGCCACTTGTTCTTGTCCCAGTCCTTCCAGCCACCGTTCTGCCACTTGTCGACATCGATCCCGTGCTTCTTGAGCTTGTCCGCGATGTCGGAAGGAATGTGGACCTTGCCGCCGCCGTCGGCCTGGGAGGCCGAAGCGCCGGGCTGGCCGCCCGCCTTGTCGTCGCCGGAGCCGTTGCAGGCGGTGGCGGTGAGTGCCAGGGCGGCGACGAGACCGGTCGCGGCAAGGACGGCGCGGCGCGGGCGCGCCGAAGAACCAGGTGTGGAACGCATGGTGCGATGACCCCCGATGAAGTGTTGACACCCCACTATGCCCGTGGGGTTGGGGACGGACGGCGGCGAGACGGTGAAGATTTCTGTGAGGCGTCCCGCCGTCGTCCATGGGCCCGCTGTGCGGATGAACCGCTCAACCGCCCACTGCCCTAAGGCTCACTGTCCGGCGAACTTCTTGCTCACCGACTGGTACACGCCCTTGGCCACGTCGCCCAGACGCGGACCGGCCAGCCAGCCCGAAGTGACCGGGCCGATGGACGTGTTGGACACCAGCGCCGGCTTGCCGTCGGCGCCCGTCTCCACCCAGCCGCCGCCGGAGGAGCCACCGGTCATCGTGCAGCCGATCCGGTACATCGTCGGGTCCGCCTTGGCGATCGAGAGCCGGCCCGGCTTGTCCTGGCACTGGTACGCCAGCTGACCGTCGTACGGGGGCGCCGCCGGGTATCCGGTCGCCGTGATGCTCTTCACCTTCGGCACGGCCGGGGCGTTGAAGTTCACCGGCAGCGCGCCGCCGACCGTCTCCTCCAGCGACTTGCCGGCGTTGCCCTGCTCCGGCGTCACATGGATGACCGCGAAGTCGTACGAGGCGCCCTTGCCGCCGGTCTCGCCGCCCCCGTCGATCCACTGCTGCGAGGTCTTCGCCGCGTCGGCCCACCAAACGCCATACGGGGCGATCTCGGCCCGGCTCGCGTTCTGCAGCTGGGCGGCCGACTTGCCCTGGTTGTTGTACGACGGCACGAAAGCGATGTTGCGGTACCAGCCGCCCTTCTGGCCCGCGTGGACACAGTGGCCCGCCGTCCAGATGAGGTTGGACTTGCCCGGGTGCGCCGGGTCCTCGACGACCGTCGCCGAGCAGACCATGGTGCCCTCGGGAGAGTCGAAGAACACCTTGCCCGAGGTGGCCGCGTTGGTGTGGTACGGCGGCCGGACCGCCTGTGCCTTCACCGGCGCCGGCGTCGGGTCCGTCACGCCCTGGTCACCGGAGATGTCGTTGTCGTCGACACCCTTGTCCTTGTCCGGGTCGTTGGCGCCGCGCATCCGGTCCGGGTCCCACAGACCCTTGATGATCGGGTTGATGAAGTCGTTGGCCTCGCGCAGCCAGTCCTGCCGGTTCCAGTTCTTCCAGGCCCCGTTCTTCCACTTGTCGATGTCGATCCCGTGCTCTTTGAGCTTGTTCTTGATGTCGTCCGGGATCTGGATCTTTCCGTCGCCGGAGCCGTTCGCGGTCGCGCTGGCGCTCGGCCTGCCGTCGGCGTTGTCGTCACCGTCGCCGTTGCACGCGGTGGCCGTCAGCGCGAGCGTGGAGACGAGAGCGACCGTCGCCAGCACGGGGGAGGTCCGGCGTGCCCCGCCCCTCCCTCGGTGAACGGTGAACGACGGCCGTATGGATCGCATGGTGGTGACTCCCCCTGCAGTAAAGGAACTCGGCGCTTCGGCCCTGACAACGGGACCACACACTATGCGCTCGCTGTGGGGGAGTTCCGACGGAACCGCAACGGTTCGGATACAGCCGTCTGACCTGGCAATCGACCCGGGACTGTCCTTGCTGTCGGCCACCCGATACCATCGGCCGCGCGCAACGGGGTCAAGTTCGCGCAGTGGTGTCCAAGTTCTGTGGAAGTGTGGAAGTGGCTGTGGTCGCGGGTCGAGTGGTGCGTTTCGACAATGTGCGGGGTTACGGATTCATCGCCCCGGCATATGGCGGAGAAGACGTCTTTCTTCATGTGAACGACTTGCTGATTCCGGAGGAATATCTCCGATCCGGCCTGCAGGTCGAATTCGAGATCGAAGAGGGCGAACGGGGTCTGAGGGCATCGTCCGTACGGCTCGCCGACGGCGTCGACCAGGCATCTCTGAAAGCCTTTTCGGTGGAGCACGGCAACTCGGCGGACGACGGGGAGCCGTTGTGCGACGTGTTCTCCCCGGCCGAACTCAACCGGGAGATCACGGAGCTGCTGCTGGCCGCGGCACCCTCGCTCACCGCTGAGCAGATCCTGCTCATCAGGCGCAAGGTCGTGGATTTTGGACGCAGCCACGGCTGGGTGGACTGCTGAGCCTGCCGGTCCACGGGGCCCCGAGGGCCAGTTTCCGAAGGAGTGTTCAACCCGGACGGCCGTGCCCCATGCCGTGAATGCGGACAACGTTGCCGTGTTACCGAGCAGTTGTGATTGGGCTGTTCAACTGGTGCACGAACCGTGCTGATGTGCGTTGTTACGATCCACCGCAAGATGTTGGGCACGGTGCCCGGAGTGAGGGGTTTGGGGATGGCTGTCGGTCGAGTGATCCGGTTCGACGGGATGCGTGGGTATGGCTTCATCGCGCCGGACCAGGGTGGGGAAGACGTCTTCTTGCATGTGAACGATCTGCTCATTCCCGAGTCGTCGGTGCGCTCGGGACTCATGGTGGAGTTCGAGGTCGAGGACGGTGACCGCGGGCTGAAGGCTTCCGGGGTGCGGCTCGCCGAGTCGCAGGGGCTGTCGGTGCAGGCGGTGGTGCCCGCCCCGCGGACCCTCGCGGCGCCGGTGAGCCCGCAGGGCGGCGCGTCGTCCGCGGAGGGGCAGGACACGATGTGCGACGTACTCGGCTCGGCCGAGTACACCCGAGAGGTGACCGAGCTTCTGCTGACGTCCGTCCCGGAGCTGACGGGCCAGCAGATCCTGGCCATGCGCAAGCACTTGCTCCTGTTCGGCAAGCGGCACGGCTGGGTCGAGGACTGACAGAACCACCGGACGGCTCGGGCGTCCGCATGCAGACCAGGGCCGGGTGCGCCCCCCGTTGCACCCGGCCCTTCCCTTTTCGGTGCGAGGAAGTCAACCCGTGGAGAGGGGACATGCCATGACGGAGCTGCCCACAGTCGCCCCGCCGGGGCCGTCGGGCACCGGGGGCGAGCCGCGCGGTCGCGCGGCCCACGCCGAGGACGACCCGCGCGACCCACTGACCCGACTGGCACGGCTGCTGGACGAGGAAACCCTCACCGTCGTGCACGACAGCGACGCGATCACCACGGCGGTGGTGTCCGGCCGGGTCCACGGTGTGGAGGTCATCGCCTTCTGCACGGACGCCCGGGTGATGGGCGGAGCCGTCGGATTCGACGAGTGCCGCCGCATCGCCGACGCCATCGACCTCGCTCTGAGGGAGAACCGCCCGGTCATCGGTCTGTGGCACTCCGGCGGCGCCAAACTCGCCGACGGGATCGAGGCGATGGACGGGATCGGCCGGATCTTCGCCGCGACGGTCCGGGCCTCGGGCAGGATCCCCCAGGTCTCCGTGGTGCTCGGCGCGGCCGCCGGCGGCGCCGCGTACGGGCCCGCGCTCACGGACGTGGTGATCATGGCGCCCGCCGGCCGGATCTTCGTGACCGGTCCGGACGTGGTGCGCAGCGTGACCGGTGAGCAGATCGACATGGAGGGGCTGGGCGGGACCGAGGCCCACGGCCGCAAGTCCGGCGTGACGCACATCGTGGCCGACTCCGAGGCGGACGCCTGCGCGCGCGCCCGGAAGGTGACCTCCCTGCTCGCCGTACCCGGAAAGGCCGACCTGGAAGCGGTGGGCCCGGCCCGGGACCTGCGGGCGCTGCTGCCCGCATCGCCCCGGCGGGCCTACGACGTACGGCCGCTCGTGACCGGGCTCCTCGACGCCGACCCCGGGTACCCGGACGGTGCACCGGGGGAGGGGGGTTCCTTCGAGGAGTTCCATGCGAAGTGGGCGCCGAACGTCGTGACCGGCCTCGGCCGGCTGGCCGGCCAGACCGTGGGCGTCGTCGCCAACAACCCCTTGCGCAAAGGAGGTTGCCTGGACGCGCTGAGTGCGGAGAAAGCCGCGCGTTTCGTACGGCTGTGCGACTCCATGGGGGTCCCGCTGCTCAGTTTGATCGATGTGCCGGGCTATCTGCCCGGCGTCGCCCAGGAGTGGGGCGGAGTCGTCAGGCGCGGCGCCAAACTGCTGTACGCCTTCGCCGAGGCGGTCGTACCACGCGTCTCGGTCGTCACCCGCAAGTCCTACGGCGGTGCCTACATCGCCATGAACTCGCGATCCCTGGGCGCCACCAAGGTGTTCGCCTGGCCCGACGCCGAGGTCGCCGTGATGGGCGCCGAGTCGGCGGTGGGCATCCTGCACCGCAAGGCGCTCGCCGCCGCACCCGAAACGGAGCGCGACGACCTGCGCGCCCGCCTCGTCGACGAACAGAGACGACTCGCCGGCGGTGTCGACCGGGGACTCGCGCTCGGGGTGATCGACGAGGTCATCGACCCGTCGCGGACCCGGGCCGCGGTGGCCGAGGTCTTCGCCGCCGAGCCCTGCCGGCGCGGGTCGCACGGGAACATCCCGCTGTGAGAGTCCGGACAGAAGCTGGAACCCCAGTCCAGAGAGTGAGGATGATCATGGACGACAACGGTGCCCCCAACGTGTTCCTCACCGGCGCCCCGGCCGCGGTGATCGCGGGTGAGGGCCGGCTGCACTACCTCGCGGATCTCGACGCGGCCAAGGTCAAGATTCCGCGTGGCAACCGCTACGAGCACTTCGAGGCCAGTTCCGAGACCGCTCTCGTCGACGACCGCGAACTGCGGGTCTTCGTCTGGACCCACAGCACCTACGTGGCCGAGTGACGGGTCACCGAAGCAACTGCGCACCTCAGGGAGCCGGTGGTGGAAGAGGTACGAGCCGAGATCGTCGCCGTCGTGAGTGAGGTGCTCACCGCGGCCGGAGACACCATTGCCGAGGGCGAACCGCTGGTCGTCCTCGAATCGATGAAGATGGAGATCCCCGTCCTCGCCGAGAACGATGGCCGAATCCTGGAGGTCCAGGTCGTCCCCGGCGACACCGTGCAGGAGGGCGACCTCCTCGCGGTGATCGGCCAAGAGGGCGGATGACCAGGGCGTATCTGCACCGACGCACGACCCGCACGCCGAAGCCGTGCACGGTCCGAGCCTTGGACGGTGCACGGCTTCAGGCCGGTCGGGGACGCTTGTCCGTACCGTTGTCGGTGTGTCAGATTTCGATGGTGCGCGTGCTCGCACGCACCACGTGAACAGAAGGGAACCCATGAGCACCGAGACGCTGGAGTTTCAGGCCGAAGCGCGGCAGCTCCTGCAGTTGATGGTCCATTCGATCTACTCGAACAAGGACATCTTCCTGCGCGAGCTCATCTCCAATGCCTCCGACGCCCTGGACAAACGGCGCCTCGCCGGACTCACGGACGACAGCCTCCGGGCCGACGACCTCCACATCGCCCTCGAGACCGACAAGGACGCCCGTACGCTGACCGTGCGGGACAACGGCATCGGCATGTCGCGCGACGACGTCGTGGAACTCATCGGCACGATCGCCCGCTCCGGTACCGCCGAGACCCTGCGCCAGCTGCGGGAGAACAAGGAGTCGGCCGAGCTGATCGGCCAGTTCGGCGTCGGCTTCTACTCGACCTTCATGGTCGCCGACAACGTCACCCTGCTCACCCGCAAGGCCGGCGAAGAGACCGGTACGCGCTGGGAGTCGGACGGCAACGGCACGTACACCATCGAGACCGTCGAGGACGCGCCGGAAGGCACGTCGGTGACCGTCCACCTGCGTCCCAAGGACGAGGAGGACGCGCTCTACGACTACACCGAGGACTGGAAGGTCCGGGAGATCGTCAAGCGGTACTCGGACTTCATCTCGTTCCCCATCAGGATGGGGGACGACACCCTCAACTCGATGAAGGCGCTGTGGGCGCGGCCGCGGTCCGAGGTCAAGGACGAGGAGTACCACGAGTTCTACCGGCACGTCACCCACGACTGGACCGACCCGCTGGAGATCATCCAGATGCGGGCGGAGGGCACCTTCGAGTACGAGGCCCTGCTCTTCATCCCCTCGCGTGCCCCGCACGACCTCTTCCAGCGCGACGGCAGCCACGGCGTTCAGCTGTACGTCAAGCGCGTGTTCATCATGGACGACACGCGGGAGCTGCTGCCCGACCACCTCCGCTTCGTCAAGGGCGTCGTGGACGCGGCCGACCTGTCGCTCAACATCTCCCGCGAGATCCTCCAGCAGGACCGGCACATCCAGCTGATCCGCCGCCGTCTCGCGAAGAAGGTCCTGTCCACCATCAAGGACCTCATGACGAACGATGAGGAGAAGTACCGCACGTTCTGGCGCGAGTTCGGCCCGGCCGTCAAGGAGGGCCTGCTCGGTGGCGCCGAGGACCACAAGGCGATCCTCGACATCGCGTCGTTCGCCTCCACGGCCACCGAGGAGCCGACCACCCTGGCCGACTACGTGGCCCGGATGAAGGACGGCCAGGACAAGATCTACTTCATGACCGGCGAGAGCCGCGCACAGGTCGAGAACTCCCCTCACATGGAGGCGTTCAAGGCCAAGCGGTACGAGGTCCTGCTGCTCACCGACCCGGTGGACGAGATCTGGGTCGAGGCGGTGCAGGCGTACGAGGACAAGGAGTTCCAGTCGGTCGCGCGCGGCGCCGTCGACCTGCCCGCCGAGGAGGAACTGTCCGAGGAGAAGTCCGGTGCGTACGCGCCTCTGCTGACGTGGCTGGGCGAGACGCTCGGCGAGGTGAAGGACGTCCGGCTGACGACCCGGCTCACCAACTCACCGGCGTGCCTGGTCAGTGATGTCGACGGCATGACGCCGACCCTGGAGAAGATGTACCGGGCGATGGGCCAGCCGGTCCCGCAGGTCAAGCGCATCCTTGAGCTGAACCCCGAGCATCCGCTGGTCAGCGGGCTGAGGTCCGCTCATGAGGCGCGCGCGGACGACCCGGAGCTGACCGAGACGGCCGAGCTGCTGTACGGCACCGCGCTGCTCGCGGAGGGAGGCGACCTGGCGGACCCGGCGCGCTTCGCCAAGCTGCTCGCCGACCGCCTCGCCAGGACGATGTGACGCACTGACCGCCCGCCGGGGCGTGCAAAAACACCGATGGCCCCCAACCGCCCGCACATGCCGGACTGTTGTGGGGCCATCGGTGTACCTGCACGGCAGCGTCGGCCGCCCCTGCCGGAGCGGACCGTCAGCCGGCGGTGCGCGTGCGTTCGTCCTGGAAGTGCTGGTCGAGCACCTGGAGAACCTCTCTGCTGCGCTCGCTGATGAAGAAGTGCCCGCCGGTGAACACACGGAGATCGATCGACCCCGTCGTGTGCTGGGTCCAGGCCTTCGCCTCGTCCAGGGTGGTCTTGGGGTCGTTGTCGCCGGTCAGTACGGTGATCGGGCAGTCCACGGTGGCCCCGGGCTCGCAGCGGTACGTCTCCACCGCCTTGTAGTCGGCGCGCAGCGAGGGCATCGCGGCCCGCATCATCTCCTCGTCACCGAGCAGGGCCGACGCGGTTCCGCTCAGCCGTCGGACCTCGGCAAGGATCGCGTCGTCACTGCGGTGCGCGTTCTCGTCCCGGTACGTCGACGGCGCGCGGCGCCCGGACGCGAACAGCCGGACCGGGCCCTGCCCGTCGGCCTCAAGACGACGCGCCAGCTCGAAACCGAGGACGGCCCCCATGCTGTGACCGAGGAGCGTGGTGGGGAGTTCCGGCTGACGTCGGAGCACCTCGTACAGGCGGTCCACGAGTATCGCCAGGTCGTCGATGGGCTGTTCCGTACGACGGTCCTGCCGGCCGGGGTACTGGATGGCGAGGACATCGACATCAGGGCTCAGTGCCGCCGCCACCGGAAGGTAGAAAGACGCGGACCCACCTGCGTGCGGAAGGCATACCAGCCGGGCAGCCGGGTTTTTGGCAGGATGAAATCGGCGGCACCACAGTTCATCTCCGGGCGAAGGCTGAGACATGCCACTCCAGAAAGTTGTCACACCGGATCATTAAGTGAAACCAGAACATAGCGAATTGCCGTTACGCCTGCAAGGACACCGGATCCCGTCCTACCTGCGGCTATGTGCTCAACTGGCAAAATGCTGCAGTTGAACGGCGACCGCGTAGGAGCCTTGATGGTACTTATCTCAACGAGGGCATGTGGCCGCCTGTTGCGTCGTTCCCATGGACCCGGTTACTGTTCCAAAATACGTGGCGACAATGAGAGGTGACGTACGTGGGGCACAAATTCTCCCTGGTTCTCAGCAGGCAGATCTCCGATGAGGAGTCGGTAATCCTGCGGGAGGCCGGTTTCGCCGACGCGACTTTCGCGACCGATTCACTTCCGACCAACGCAGATGTCGCCGTTACGAAGATTGACTTCGATGACGCGGCTGCGCCCTCTCTGGCCGAGGCGATCGAAACCGCTCTTGAGACGGTGAAGAAGGTCCAGGACCTCACCGTTCCCGGCCTCACCGTGCCGGCCGTTCCGCAGGCCTCGGACGAGGACTCGCGTGTGGTGGTCGGCGAGGTGGTCGAGGGATCGGCCGCCGAGAAGGAGCCCGCCAAGAAGCGGAGCAACAAGAAGGCGAGCGCAGCGGACAAGGCGTAGCCCGCCGACACGAGTTGATGGACCGCTGAGAGCGGCCGCCACGAACGCAGCGAAGCTCCGGTTGTCGGGGTGACTTTCCCGAGTCGCCCCGACAAACCGGAGCTTCGCTGCGTTCTCGCACGTCTGCCACGTCCCGGCCGGTTCGGCGGCGGCTGTTCAACTGACGTGGCACCACGGTTGAACGTACCTGCGCAGCACTCACCTTCGGCCACGCAGTTGAACAGAAGGTGCGGTTGAACACCGCGATCCGATGTCCTCGTGGCTCCCGTTTCTCGTCGCATATGCGATGCGTGAATCCTCCTGTGGCCGTCGTCGGCCCGTCGGCCGCCTATCGCAAGGAACACGGCACTGATCACAGCGGGAGTCTTCACACGTGAGGTCGTGGTACGAAGCCGAGCACGGGCCGTTCTTGCCCGTGGGCACGGTGATCGAGGCCGGCCGCGCCGGCTGTGAATTGCCCTGCATCAGCGGCTGACGTGCGGAAACCTGCAGGTGATGGCGATCGCCCCGCTGCCGACCGCGCTGAGCGCCGTGCCCGGTGCCCGGGCCCTGGAGCAACGACCGGCGAACACACGGGAACGGGCCCACGGGTCGGCGCGTGCAGCGGTCACATGCTGCTTCGTACGCCGCCCATCGCCTGCCCTGTGCCGGCACCGTGGCGCCAACCTGCTGACACGTGTCCGTGACAGACGTGAAAACTCCGCGAGCGATACCCCCGGATCCCGAAGAACGCCTGACCTCGAATGCGCGGAAGCGGGCTTAGCGAAGAACTGGCTGAAAGTGCTCGTTCATCGAACCTCCACAGTTTCTCCATCTCGGCAAACCCGGTGTCCTTCGGCCCCTCTGACCAGAACGCATGGCCGGGATTCGATGTGGGGCCATGGTGGTTTGCCGCTCTTCTGTGCGACACGCCTGCCCGGGGCCGCCCGCGGCTTGGCTTGAACGGGTTAGAATCGCTGCGTCCGGATGACCCCGCAGGTGATATCGCCAAGCCTCGGCGATATTTGCCCTGTGGTGTTCACGCAAGTGCCACGGACCTGTTCCCTGCAGTTCCGTTTTGTTCGGCTGGGTACGACCTGAGAAAAATAAGCATAACGCCAGGACTGGAGAACTACCGAGCGTAGCGCCGGACGTCTCAATGTAAGCCGTTAAAGAAGTCGCAAATCCACAGGTGAAGCTTCCATGGAGGAGTGATGGACTGCTAGCCTGGTGGACAGATTCTAACAATCTGAATAATAGCCTGACCAGCTATTGACTTGCGGGGATCTCGAGCTTACGGGGGGTTTCCACGCGACGTTTCTGATGTGCCTTGCGGGTTCCAGGGCATACGACATGAGTCGGATGAAGCAGCCACTGCTTCTTTGCTGCAAATAACTCGTCGTAGTTGTCATGGGGGTGCAGTATGGGCCTTGCCGGCCGCACTACAATTTCGACTGAAGTGGATGAAGGCCAGGATGATGAGTCGGGGATAGTCTCGGTTCCCATTTTGCAGGTCCTGCCCGGTGATTCGCCGCGTCTGAAGGGTGAGGACAAAGTCCACGTACTGAGGCTCGCGGCGATAGAGAGCTCGTTGCCGCCGATATTGGTGGATCGAAGAACGATGCGGGTGATCGATGGGATCCACCGCTTGATGGCTGCCTCTCTCAAGGGGCAGAAGACGATTGACGTCCAGTTCTTCGACGGCAGTCGCGAGGATGCCTTTCTCAAGGCGGTTGAGGCCAACGTCGAGCACGGCCTCCCGCTGACGCAGGCCGATCGCACCGCGGCGGCGCTGCGCATCCTGAAGTCGCACCCCACCATGTCGGACCGCGCCATCGCCAAGTCGACCGGGCTCGGAGCCCGGGCGGTCGCAGAACTGCGGCGTTCCTCCGACTCCGTACCGCACTCGAACTTCCGGGTGGGGCGGGACGGCAAGGTCCGTCCGCTGAACGGTGCAGAGGGGCGGCTGCGTGTGGCGGAGCTGATCCGGGAGAACCCGGAGGCTTCGCTGCGTCAGGTGGCACGGACGGCCGGGGTTTCCCCCGCGACGGCACTCGATGTGCGGCGGCGCTTAGAACGGGGTGAGGAACCCGTCCCCAGCCAGGGGGGAAGTGCCGGCGCGGAAACGGAATCCCCGACGAGGGATCCGCTGCCGGTCCCGCCCCCGCCTTTGATGGGGCCACCGTCGACCGCCACCCTCGAAAAGCTCATGCGTGACCCGTCGTTGCGGCAGAGCGAGCTGGGCCGGCGGCTGCTGCGGATGTTCAAGGAGAACGTGCTGGGCGCCAAGGACATGACGGACATCTGCGCTTCGGTGCCGTCACACTGTATCGAGTTGATCATCCAGCTCTCCCGCCACAACTCGCAGATCTGGGAAGACTTCGCCCAGGAGTTGAACAGGCGGGCGCGGATCGTGAATCCCGAATAGGGCGCAGTCCTGCTCGGCCCATCGGCAGCGGCGACAACGAGGAAGAGCGAGGCCAGGGTCCGCACGGCGATCATGCGGGCTCTGGTCTCGCCCTTGCCCGCTTGTCCATCGGAGCCGGCCGACGCTTCGCGCTGCCTGGCGAGTTCCGGTTGCTGTGGTCTAGGGGGCGACAGAGCGCTCGTGGGTCAGGGCGACGAACGCGTCCTCCAGCGTGGCCTGGTCGACGTGAAGCTGTTCGGGCGTGATCTGGTGGCGCGCCAGTAGGGAGATGACCGTGCTCAGCGCATCGTGGTTGCCGGTCACCACGACGTAGTCGCCTCGGCGGCTGACACCGCTCACCTCGGGCAGCTCCGCCAACAGGGCCTCGTTGAGTGGCGCGGAGGGGCGGAACTCGATGCGCTGCTCGGCCCGGACCCGCTCGACCAGCCCGGCCGGCGTGCCGGTGAGCGCGATGCGGCCCTTGTCGATCAGCGCGATCCGGTCGCACAGCCGCTCGGCCTCCTCCATGAGGTCGGTGACCAGAAGGATGGTGACGCCGCTGTCGCGGACGGTCTCGATCAGTTTCCAGGTCTCGCGCCTGGACTGTGGGTCCAGTCCGGTGGTGAGCTCGTCCAGCACCGCAACCTGGGGGTTTCCGACCAGAGCCAGTGCGACGGAGAGGCGCTGCCGTTGGTCGCCGGACAGGTCGCCGCACAGGGACCTGCCCGTGGCGGTGAGCCCCAGCGCTTCCATGAGGTGCCGCCAGTCGGCGGGGTTGCGGTAGAAGGAACTGTAGAGCGACAGCGCCTCCGCGACCTGCATCCGGTCGGGTAACCGGTCCTCCTGCAACTGGACACCGAGCTGCCTGGTGATCTCGGCCCGCTCTCGGCAGGGGTCGAGACCGAGCACGCTGATCTCGCCGCCGTCGCGGTTGCGCAGTCCCTCGATGCATTCCACGGTCGTCGTCTTGCCCGCGCCGCCGGGGCCGAGAATCCCGAAGATCTCCCCTTCCTCGACGGTGAAGGAGACATCATCGACCGCCACGAGGTCGCCGTACCTCTTGTGTAGATTCTGCACCTCAATCACTGCGGACATGATCGTCCTTTCGTGTGCTTGCTCGCATGGGCGTCATCGGCGTCTGTTTGGTGCCCCGCTCATGTCGACCGGCCTGTGGCAGGACCTCCCGACCCTAGAAAAGGTACGGTCGGCCCGCCTGCGTTTGGTATCCCGCTATGCCCCGTGGGGGGTGGGTCTAGCCCCACCCGATTTCCGGCCCTGCGCGTTCAAACATTCGGGTGTTGATAAAGATCGCGCCGAATGACCGATGGTGTCTGCGCGTGGACGAACAAATCGAGCATCGGGACCGAAAAGGACCGTGAAGTGGACGCCCCGGGGTGAGCGAACCGGCCGGGAAGGGCTGAAACTGAGCGACGGGGGGTGGGGAGTTGAGCCAGCTGGCCGGCCAGGAGAGGGAGGGTGTGGCTGAATGGTGTTCCCGGTCGGTGTGACCGGAATCATGTTCTGAGCGATGTGGCGACAGGTTCTCCGTAACGCATTCCTGATGTCCCGTGAAGACAGGCCCGCCACGGCTGCTGAATGGCTCAACAGTGCGAATCGTCCGATGAACTGACGGACCCGACTTCGAAATCGTCAACGGGTACTTGGGGCGCGCAACGGTCGCCCGGGGGTCGAATTTCCGCGCCGATCGGCCCGTCGACCCGGCTGGCCTTAAATTATCCGCGAGAACTGCCTTTTCCCTTCGTCGATGCCGACGACAACATCCCGTCGCGGAGCAACAACAGATCGTCGGATACGGCAGTACGCACGGTTTGGCCGCGGAGATGTGGGTGGGGCCCCCGGTCGGGCTGTCGATCTCCAGGCGGCCGCCGAGCGCCTTCATCCGTCGTTCGAGCCCGTGCAGCCCGGAGCCTGGTGAGGGGGTGGCGCCGCCGATGCCGATGCCGATGCCGGTCACGGTCGCGGAACATCCCCCGGGGCGGCCGGGGCGGCCGGGGCGGCCGGGGCGACTGGCTGGCACATGGGGCGACCGGCGTCGGGCCGACGACCACGAGGGAGACTCCGGCAGTCGGGGGGCGCCGGGGCGCAACGGACGAGGAGACGGCGCGGCGCAGGAGGACCGTCGATCGCTCTGTTTCCAGCGCTTGGCTCATACCCCTTTCGCCCGGCCGCCGCTGATGAAGCTACGTTCGTCCGCCCTGCGCCCGGTATCCCGCTACGCCCCTCGGCCGGTGGGCCTAGCCCCACCCTCCCCCCTGGCACTGCGCGCGGCATCCGGCCGGGCCCGCATCGCTCAGTCGGCTCGGAAGTTCCCGGCAAGCAGCGGTGCCAGGCGACAGCTCCCGGCAAGCTGCGGTGCAGGGCGACGCCTCAGGTCCTCGCCGCGCAGCGATCAGCCTGTCAACGGGCAGTGATCTCGAATTAACCCGTAACCCCTCGGTCCGTTCGCGGTTGGTAGCGGTGGGGGGCCTGCTGCCTGTGCCCGGCCCCGCGGATCAACTTGCCTCTGGACAGCGGGGAGGACAGCGAGCCGTGGCCGTGACCGAATCGGTGGCTGATGGCACATACGGGGGAGCGCGTGCAGCGCACGACGGGATCCTGCGGCGCCAGTCGGCGCGTGAGTCCGCTGCGCGCACCTATGCCCGGGCCCTGCCCATCGTGCCTGTCCGGGCACGGGGAATGACCATCGAGGGCGCCGACGGCCGCCGCTATCTGGACTGTCTCTCCGGTGCCGGAACCCTCGCCCTCGGCCACAACCATCCGGTCGTGCTGGAGGCCATCCGCCGGGTCCTCGACTCCGGCGCCCCACTCTCCGTTCTCGACCTGGCGACCCCTGTCAAGGACGCCTTCATCACGGAGCTGTTCCGCACCCTGCCGTCCGGGCTCGCCGACCGCGCCCGCGTCCAGTTCTGCGGGCCGGCCGGCACCGACGCGGTCGAGGCCGCCTTCAAACTCGTCCGGGCGGCGACCGGGCGCACCGGCATCCTCGCCTTCACCGGTGCCTACCACGGCATGACCGCCGGAGCCCTGGCCGCCTCCGGCGGCGCCGGCGACGTACGGGTCGCCCGCCTGCCGTACCCGCAGGACTACCGCTGCCCCTTCGGCGTCGGCGGCCCGCGTGGCGCCGAACTCGCCGCCCGCTGGTGCGAGTCCCTCCTCGACGACCCCAAGTCGGGCGTACCGCTGCCCGCCGGGATGATCCTCGAACCCGTCCAGGGCGAGGGCGGAGTGATCCCGGCGCCGGACGACTGGCTGCGCCGCATGCGGCAGGTCACGGCAGACCGGTCCATCCCGCTGATCGCCGACGAGATCCAGACGGGCGTCGGCCGCACGGGCGCCTTCTGGGCCGTCGAGCACAGCGGTGTCACCCCCGACGTCATGGTCCTGTCCAAGGCCATCGGCGGCAGCCTCCCCCTGGCCGTTCTCGTCTACCGCGACGACCTCGACGTCTGGCAACCCGGCGCCCACGCCGGCACCTTCCGCGGCAACCAGCTCGCCATGGCCGCGGGCACCGCCACCCTGGCCCACGTCCGCGAGAACGGCCTGGCCGAACGAGCCGCCGCCCTCGGCGCCCGGATGATGGCCCAACTGCGCACACTTCAGGCAGAGTTCCCTTGCGTGGGGGATGTCCGTGGGCGTGGCCTGATGATCGGGGTCGAGCTGGTGGACCCCGAGGGCGAGGAGACCGGACCGGACACCAACGCCGCCGCCCGTGGTCACCGCGTTCCGATGAGCGGTGCGGAACCCGTCCGCACCCCCCGCCCCGCCGACCCCGGCCTCGCCACGGCCGTCCAACGGGAGTGCCTCCACCGCGGCCTCATCGTGGAGCTCGGCGGTCGCCACGCCGGCGTCGTACGGCTCCTTCCTCCGTTGACCATCAGCGATGAGCAGGCGGCAGCCGTACTCGACCGCCTGACCGACGCGGTGGCCGCGGCGGCCCGGCATCAGCAGCAGCACGGACGCTGTCAGCGCCCTCACGACGGCCCTCCCGAACAGGCCGGCTAGCCGCCGCACCCGGCCGGTCCCACCGCCGAGACCTGCGAGCACCACACAGCGTGCGCCACCCCCCGTCTCGACCGCACCTCCCTCCAGGACTTCCTGTCCGACACCGTCATTCCTCGACCACCCACACACACCGACTGCCCCCTCGCAGCTCCCGCCCGACGCGGATCCCCGCCGACGCCGCCACGGGCGTTCCACCGATGACGGCTCGACGACCGAGCGGACGACAGGACGAGAACCACCCGCACAGGACCCAGCCCAGCCCCGAGGAGCCGTCTTGAACGCCACTCCCACACCCGACGGCCGTTCCGGCAGCCCCGACGACCAGGGCGACTCCGGCACCCAGCCCTCTCCCGTGCCACTCGCCGAGTCGGTTCCCCAGCAGAAGCGCCGCACTCCGGGCACCGCGCCGGTGGAAGAGCCCGGCACCGACCCGCTGGAGAATCCCGATCCGCACACCGCCGCCCAGGCCGCCGCCGTGGAGAACCTCCTGCGCTGCTGGGTGCGCGAGACCAACCTCGCCGCCCCCGCCACCCCCACGCTCCGCATCTCCCTCCCCACCAGCGGCACCGCCCTGATCGCGCCGGTCCGCTACTGCTCCCCGACGGGCTGGCACCGCTTCGGCCCACCGCGTCTCGCCGGCGCCCCCGAAGCGGCCCCACCCGTCGACGCGGTCACCCTCGCAGGTCTGCTCGCCAGGGAGACGCCCGGCAACACGGCCGACGCCACCGCAACCCCGACCCCTGCCCGCACCGACGACGGCGGAGACTTCGCCGCCAGGGTGGCCGACTCCCTGCGCCGCACCGCGACCTTCATCCGCGACCGGCGCGAACACCCCGCCGACGGCCCCGACCTCTTCCTCGGCGCGGAGCAGGCCCTCCTCCTCGGCCACCCTCTGCACCCCACCCCCAAGAGCCGGGAGGGCCTGACCGAGGCCGAAGCCCGGCGGTACTCACCGGAGCTGCGTGGCTCCTTCCCCCTGCACTGGATGGCCGTCGCCCCCTCTCTCATCGCGGCCGACTCGGCCTGGACCGAGCACGGCCGACCCGTCGCCGCACACCACCTCGCCCGACGACTCGCCGAAGTGCCCCTGCCCCTGCCCGACGGGTACGCAGCCCTGCCCGTGCACCCCTGGCAGGCACGCGAGGTCCGGCACCGCGAGGCTGTCGCCGCCCTGATCGACGCCGGACTGCTCCGCGACCTCGGTCCACTCGGAACTCCCTGGCATCCCACCTCCTCCGTACGTACGGTCCACCGATCCGGTGCCTCCGCGATGCTCAAGCTCTCGCTGGGCCTGCGCATCACCAACTCCCGGCGCCAGAACCTGCGCAAGGAGCTCCATCGCGGCGTCGAGGTCCACCGCCTGCTGCGCAGCGGGCTGTTCAAGCAGTGGCAGTCCACACACCCCGGCTTCGACATCGTCCGCGACCCGGCCTGGCTCGCCGTCGACGACCCGGACGGTCGGCCCGTGCCCGGCCTCGATGTCGTGATCAGGCACAACCCGTTCGCACCGACCGACGACGTCAGCTGCGTCGCCGGGCTCGTCTCACCGCGCCCCCTCGCCGAGCAACGCGCCGACCCCGCGGGGACGCACAGCACTCCGCTGTTCCGGTCCCGGCTGGCACAGCTCGTCGCACGGCTTGCCGCGCGCACGGGCCGACCCGTCGGAGCCGTCGCCGCGGAGTGGTTCCTGCGCTACCTGGAGCAGGTCGTCCGGCCCGTCCTGTGGCTGGACAGCGAGGCCGGAATCGCCCTCGAAGCCCACCAGCAGAACACTCTGCTCCTGCTCGACCGCGACGGCTGGCCCGCCGGCGCCCGCTATCGCGACAACCAGGGCTACTACTTCCGCGAGTCCCGACGCCCCGAACTCGATGCGAGGCTGCCCGGTATCGGCCGGCACAGCGACACGTTCGTCTCCGACGAGATCACCGACGAACGCTTCGCCTACTACCTCGCCATCAACAACGTGTTCGGACTGATCGGTGCGTTCGGCTCTCAGCATCTCGCCGACGAGCAACTGTTCCTCGCCGCGTTCCGCCGCTTCCTCACCGGCGTCGCCTCGGGACCCGCTCCCCTGCGCAGCTCGCTGCCCGGTCTCCTGCTCGACTCACCCGTTCTGCGGTGCAAGGCCAACCTGCTGACCGGGCTGCACGGCCTCGACGAACTCGTCGGTCCGGTCGCCACCCAGTCCGTCTACGTCACCATCGCCAACCCCCTTCACTCCTGAACGAAGCACCGTCTTCCTCCATCCCCGAGGACCACGACCCCCTTCGTCTCCTGAGAGGAACGCACCGTGCCTCCCACCGACGCGACCGCCGGCACCAGCCCCGGCTCCGTCCCCGTCCATACGGGCTGCCCAGACCACCAAGGCATCGCGGGCGCGGGAGACACCGTCGCCTTCGGAGACGGCGAGGACACGCTGGACCTGCGCCTGCCCGACGAGTTCGTCGCCCGCTTCGCCGCGGAGACCGCCGACGGGGAGACCGCCGGAGGAGACGCAGGACAGGGGCTTGCCGGGGTCGCCGCCGTGAGGTTCGGCCGAGGTGAGGTGCGCCGTGCCGAGGCCGAGGACGACCTGCTCGACCACATCGGCACCTGGGGACCGACCATCACCCCCATGGGTCCCTTCCACCTGGTGCCCGCGCGCGTCGAGCACGACCTGCAGCTCGTCCACGGCTGGATGAACGACCCCACCGTCACCGCGTTCTGGGAGCTGGGCGGGCCCCTGAGCAGGACGGAGAGCCACCTGCGCGGTCAACTCGACGGAGACGGACGCAGCGTTCCGTGTGTGGGCCTGCTGGACGGCACTCCCATGAGCTACTGGGAGATCTACAGGGCAGACCTGGATCCGCTGGCCCGCCACTATCCCGCCCGTCCGCACGACACCGGGATCCACCTCCTCATCGGCGATGCCTGCGACCGAGGGCGGGGGCTTGGATCCGCCCTGCTCAGAGCCGTAGCCGACCTGGTCCTGGACCGACGCCCCGCCTGCGCCCGCGTCGTCGCGGAGCCCGATCTTCGCAACACCCCCTCCGTATCCGCGTTCCTCAGCGCCGGCTTCCGGTACGCGGCGGAGGTCGACCTGCCCAGAAAGCGGGCCGCCCTCATGATCCGGGACCGAGTCCTGCGCGGTTTGATGTAGCGCCGAGTGGTGGCGCCGTCACCATGAGTACGAATGGCGCTCCGCCCGAGTTCCCGGCTCCTCGCCGCCGACATGCGACCGGCTAGGGTTCCCGGGCCCTCGACGCCGATCGGTTCCCGGATCTCGTAGCCACTCGCCGAGCGCCTGCCCCACATCGTGCGGCCGAAGATCGTGCAGCCACCCGCACGGTCCGAAAGCCACGGGCGCCCTTGCCACCTCACAGTCGTCCGCTCCGTCCGGAGCCACCCGCACACCCGTCCCACCCTGGAGCCCCGTCGGTGATCCCACCCCTCGTCCCAGCCTTGATCGCCCGTTTGTCAGTGCCGGGCCGTAGGGTGGTCGGGCTATGACGAAGCCCTCACTCCCCGAACTCCTGCATGCCGCCGTCGCAGCCGTCGGCGGTGCGGAGCGCCCCGGCCAGGTGACCATGGCCGAAGCGGTCGCCGAGGCGATCGACGACGGATCCCACCTGCTGTGCCAAGCGGGCACCGGCACCGGAAAGTCGCTCGGCTATCTCGTGCCCGCGCTCGCGCACGGGGAGCGAGTGGTCGTAGCGACGGCCACGCTGGCGCTGCAGCGCCAGCTCGTGGAGCGGGACCTGCCGCGCACGGTCGACGCCCTGCACCCACTGCTGCGGCGCCGTCCGGAGTTCGCCATGCTCAAGGGCCGGTCGAACTACCTGTGCCTGCACCGCCTGCACGAGGGCATGCCGCAGGACGAGGAGGACGGGCTCTTCGACCAGTTCGAGGCCGCCGCGCCCACCAGCAAGCTGGGCCAGGACCTGCTGCGGATGCGCGACTGGGCGGACGAGACCGAGACGGGCGACCGCGACGACCTCACGCCCGGCGTCTCCGACCGTGCCTGGGCGCAGGTGTCCGTGTCGTCCCGGGAGTGTCTGGGCGCGTCGAAGTGTGCCTACGGCGCCGAGTGCTTCGCCGAGATGGCTCGTGAGCGCGCCAAGCTCGCCGAGGTAGTCGTCACGAACCACGCACTCCTTGCCATCGACGCCATAGAGGGCGCCCCGGTGCTGCCGCAGCACGAGGTGCTCATCGTGGACGAGGCGCACGAACTCGTCTCCCGCGTCACCGGCGTCGCGACCGGCGAACTCACGCCCGGCCAGGTCAACCGTGCCGTGCGCCGGGCCGCCAAGCTCGTCAACGAGAAGGCCGCCGACCAGCTCCAGACGGCCGCCGAGGGCTTCGAGCGCCTGATGGAGCTGGCCCTGCCCGGCCGACTGGAGGAGATCCCGGAAGACCTCGGATATGCCCTGATGGCGCTGCGAGACGCGGCCCGTACGGTCATTTCGGCGATCGGCGCGACGCGTGACAAGTCGGTCCAGGACGAGGACGCGGTCCGCAAACAGGCCCTCGCCTCGGTGGAGACGGTGCACGACGTTGCGGAGCGCGTCCTGAACGGCTCGGAGTGGGACGTGGTCTGGTACGAGCGCCACGACCGCTTCGGTGCCTCGCTGCGGGTCGCCCCCATGTCGGTCTCCGGGCTGCTCAGAGAGAAGCTCTTCGCGGACCGCAGCGTCGTCCTCACCTCGGCGACCCTCAAGCTGGGCGGCGACTTCAACGGCGTCGGCGCCTCCTTGGGGCTGGGCCCCGAAGGCGCCGAAGGCGAGGATCTGCCGCAGTGGAAGGGCGTCGACGTGGGCTCGCCCTTCGACTACCCCAAGCAAGGCATCCTGTATGTCGCCAAGCATCTCGCGCGCCCCGCACGGGACGGCGAGCGCGGCGACATGCTGGACGAGCTGACCGAGCTCATCCAGGCGGCCGGAGGCCGCACCCTCGGTCTGTTCTCGTCGATGCGGGGTGCGCAGCAGGCTGCGGAAGAGCTGCGCTCCCGCATCCCGGAGCACCCGATTCTGCTCCAGGGCGAGGAGACCCTGGGCGAGCTGATCAAGAACTTCGCCGCCGACCCCGCGACCTGCCTCTTCGGCACACTGTCGCTGTGGCAGGGAGTCGATGTCCCGGGACCGAGCTGTCAGCTGGTCGTCATGGACAAGATCCCCTTCCCGCGCCCCGACGACCCGCTGATGAGCGCCCGGCAGAAAGCGGTGGAGGATGCCGGGGGCAACGGCTTCATGGCCGTTGCCGCCACCCACGCGGCCCTGCTCATGGCCCAGGGCGCCGGCCGTCTCGTGCGCGCGTCCGGGGACCGGGGCGTGGTTGCCGTACTGGACCAGCGGCTCGCCACCGCACGGTACGGCGGATATCTCAAGGCGTCGCTGCCGGACTTCTGGTACACGACGGACCGCAATCAGGTGCGCAGGTCGCTCGCCGCGATCGACGCCGTTGCGAAGCAGGCGGAGGCACAGTGAGCGCCGGGTAGCCCGACCCGGCGC